>CAZDFZ010000016.1:0-15011 GCA_964504855.1 uncultured Aliarcobacter sp. | reverse complement strand
ACTTAGTAAATCATATATTTATTTGGGTGTTGGAGTAATATCACTCATAAGTTTTGCATATTTATTAACACGTGTAAATTTAGAGTTTGCAGGACGTGCTTATGCTGTTTATGGGGGAATTTATATAGTATCATCTCTATTATGGCTTTATTTTGTAGAGAAACAAGAGTTTAATAGATGGGATTTGATAGGCTCATTTTTTTGTATTTTAGGAGTTTGTGTGATACTTTTAGGAAATAAGGATTGAAATGAAAGAAGAAATTTGCCCACTTTGTGATACTAAATCAACACCATTTTATAAAGATGAATTTTATCAATGTCCATGTTGTAAAGGTATATTTAGACCAAAAGAAAAGTTATTAAATAGTGAATTAGAGAAACAAAGATATGAAAATCACACAAATGATTCAAATGATTTGGGTTATCAAAACTTTGTAAAACCTATTACAAATTCTATTTTAAAAGAGTTTAAAAATAGTGATTTAGGGCTTGATTTTGGATGTGGTAAAGATTCACCAATAGTAAAAATATTAGAAGAAAATGATTATAAAATAGCAAAATATGACATATTTTTTTATAATGATGAAAAAGCATTAGAACAAAAGTATGATTATATTGCCTGTTGTGAAGTAATTGAACATTTTTATAATCCAAAAAAAGAGTTTGATCTTTTGAAATCTTTATTGAAAGAAGATGGTGTTTTATATTTAATGACAGGAATTTATAATGATAATATAGATTTTTCAAAATGGTGGTATAAAAATGATTTAACTCATGTTTTTATATTTACAAGAGAGACATTTTTTTGGATAAAAGATAAATTTTTATTTGATGATTTAGAGATAAAAGAAAATTTAATTAGATTTAAACTTATTAGATAAAAAGATTTATGATTATTTTTGATATAATCATCTGATATAACTCTCTAAGGAAAATTTTATGTCAGATGTTCAAACGATATTAGCTGTGGACGATATAAAAGAAAATCTCGATATTATTGTTGATATTTTGGATGAATACGATGTAATAGCGGTAAAAAGTGCTAAAGAAGCTCTAGAAATTTTAGAAAAAGAAGAAATTTCTTTATTACTACTAGATATAGTGATGCCTGAAATTAATGGAATCGATTTATGTCAAATTATAAAATCTCAAACTTCTACAAAAGATATACCTATTATTTTCACAACTTCTCGAGTTGATGAAGAAACTATTTCAAGAGCTTATGAAGCAGGTGCAAGTGATTATGTATGTAAGCCTTTAAAACGAAGAGATGTACTAGCAAGAGTAAATACACAATTAAAATTAAGAAAAACAATAGAAGATTTAGAATTTTTGGCTTCACGAGATAGTATGACAGGAATTTATAATAGAAGAAAATTTTTTGAATTAGCAACTTTATTATTTAAAGAATCTACAAAAGAATTTTTCCTAGCAACAATAGATATTGATTATTTTAAAAAAGTTAATGATAATTATGGACATGATGCTGGTGACTATGTAATAAAACGAATTACTGAAATAATCGCAGATTTATTACCTAAAAGTAGTATTTTTGCCAGAATGGGAGGAGAAGAATTTATTGTTATTTTTTTTGAAGAAAATGAGTCAAAAAAAGCTATTTTATTATTTGAGAAGATAAAAAATAAGATATTTAGTGAAAATATAATTTATAATGGTAATATTATAAACTCAACAGTTAGTATTGGACTGGTTCAAAAAAATAACGAAAGTTATGAAATAGATGAAGTAGTTAAAAAATCAGATATTGCATTATATGAAGCAAAAAAAACTGGAAGAAATAAAGTTGTATATAAAGAGTAGAATTGGAAAAAGTATCGTTAAGAGATGAAATTTCTTCATTAGAAGGAAGTACTATTTTATTAGTTGAAGATAATATTTTAAATCAGAAAATTATAACTGGAATATTAAAATCAAGTGGAATAAATATTGATATTGCTTCAAATGGAGTTGAATGTATTGAGAAATTTAAATCAAAAGGTAGTATTTATGAATTAATATTAATGGATATTCAAATGCCATTAATGAATGGATACGAAGCAACAAAATTAATAAGAGATATTGATAAAAATGTACCTATAATATCTTTTTCAGCAGATACATCAGAAGAAGATGAACTATATTCAAAAATATTAGGAATGAATGATTCATTAACAAAACCAATTGATACAGAAAAATTATGTGCAATACTTTTAAAATATATTCCGAAGAAAATGGAAATAAAAAATAATAATATGAATTTTGAAGAAGAAACAATTCCTCAATTAGAATATTTAAATATAAAAAAAGTTGTACCATCAACTTTAAGTAGTTTTTCTTTCTATAAATGTATTGCTTTAAGATTTTTAGAACAATATAAAAATCTAAAATTAAATCCAGAATTAGAAAGTTTTAATGAAACTATATATACATTAAAAGGTTTATCAGGAACATTAGGTGCCGAACAATTATTTGAAGTAATAACAAAACTTGAAAGAAATCAAAGTGAAGAGTTATTAAATCTATTTCATAAAATATTAGAATTAGTTTGTAATGAAATAAGAATAAATTTTTATAATGATGAAAATTTAGTTTTATGTGAATTAAAAAGAGAAATATCTCAAGAAGAGTTAAAAAATCTTTTTGAAGAATTAAAAGAAGTTTTAAAAACAAAAAGACCAAAAACTATACATTTGGTATTGGTAAAATTTAAAGAAATTGTTTTAAATGAAGATATGGATAAATTATTTTCTCAAGTGGTTAAATATTTGCAAGAATATGAATTTGATTTAGCAATAAAATTGATAGATGGATTTATAGATAATTGAAAATATGCAAAAAATAGTAAAGGTTGTTAAACCTTTACTATTTTTTATCCAAGGATTTCACCTTTAATAGAGTTTGGATTATCTAAAGAGTATTTAAATTTTTCCATATCAATTTGTTTATCCCATGCCCCAACAACAACTGCTGCAACTGCATTTCCACAAAGATTTCCAACAGCTCTCATTTCACTCATAAATTTATCAACTCCTAGTAAAACAGCAACTGTAACAACTGGAATTGCTCCACCTAATGCTGAAAGTGTACCAGCTAAAACGATAAATCCAGAACCTGTAACTCCAACAGCACCTTTTGATGTAATCATTAAAATAATAATAATACTTAATTGCTCACCAATAGTTAATGGAATATTAAAAGCTTGTGCAATAAAAATAATTGCTAAAGATAAATATATGTTTGTAGAATCAAGGTTAAATGAATAACCAGTTGGTATTACTAATCCAGTTGTTCCTCTACTAACACCTGCTGATTCTAATTTTTTCATAAGTGGTGCAAGTGCTGATTCACTTGATGATGTAGCAAATACAATTAATACCTCTTTATAAATCAATCTCATAAATTTAAAGATATTAATTTTAAACATAGCCATAATAATACCTAGGATAACGAAAATAAATGTACATACAGAAATAAACATTACACCTAATAAACTTGCCATATTAATCAATGAAGCAACACCAAATTTACCAATTAAGAATGACATTGCACTAAAACTTGCAATTGGACTTAACCACATTAAAACTGTTAAAATTTTAAAGAAAAAGTTTTGAGCAATTTCTAAAGGTTTAAGAATTTTTTCTTTATAAGCTCCACCAAAAGCAGATATTAAAACAGCTAAAGTTAAAGCCATTACTAATACTTGTAGAGTTTGACCATTTATAAATGGAGTAATAGGATCACTAGGAATAGCACCTTTTAAAATTGCCCAAACTGAACCAACATCTTGATTTGCATTTGTGAATTTTTCAACACTTTTCGCATCTAACGACTCAACTGAAAGATTCATTCCAGTTCCAGGAGCAAACCAATTTCCAAATATAACACCAATAGCTAAAGCAAAAGTACTTACGATTTCAAAGTAAATAAATGCTTTAAATCCAATTGATCCAACTTCTTTTAAACTTTTTAATCCAACAATACCTGAAATAATTGTTAGGAAGATAATAGGTCCAACAAGCCATTTAAGACCTTGAATAAACCAATCAATACCTGGTTTTGCTTGAACCGCTAATTTGGGATCAACCATACCAAAAATAATACCAGCTATAATCGCTACAACTACCCAAAAAGCCAAACTTTTAACTGTATAATTTGTCCAGTTCTTTTTCTCGACATTTTCTATTTGTTCCAAGAAATATCCTTTATATTTATATATTTTGACTATAGCTAGAAGTTATGTCAAAGTTATGTAATAAATCAGATTAATCATTTTTTACTATATTTTTTGTTGAATTATTGTTACAAAAAGAAATATTAAAATTTTTAATCTATTATAAAAGCTAATAAATAAATGAAAATTAGTTTAAATATCAGAAGTATTAGAACTTGACTAATTAGCTATAACACCCTATAATATAGTACTTTGATAGATAAAAGAAGGTAGTAATGAATAAAATAAATAACTTAATAGCAATCAAATTTGCTTTTTTGTTTGTAGTTTTTTGTAATGTAATAGTTGATGTAGCACATAAGGTTTTTTTACAAAATATAGCATTTAAAATATTTGATGGAAGTACACAAGTTGTTTGGGTCTCTATTATAAATGCTTTAATTATTATTCCATTTTTACTTTTATTTACAGTTAGTGGATATTTATCTGATAAATATAATAAGAAAGATATTCTTATTTATGGTGCAATATCATCATTTGTTTTATCTATATTAATGGTACTTTCGTATCTTAGTGGAAATTTTTATGTGGCAATGTCAGGATTGTTTTTATTAGCAATTCAAAGTGCAGTTTATTCCCCTGCAAAATTTGGATTGGTTATTGATATTTATGGTAAAAAAAACTTATCAAATGGAAATGCGGTTTTACAAGCTATCTCTATGATTGCAATTTTATTCTCAATTGCCAGTGCTTCATTTGTATTTGAAAATTTTTATAATGTAAATAACTTATCATCTTTAACAACAAAAGAAGAGTTATTAGATGCAATTTTACCTTTAACTTATTATATTTTACCAGTTGCATTTTGTGAAATGTTGGTTTCATTGATATTTTTAAGAAGAGTTGGTACAAATTATGTAAAAAATGAGAGTTTGACTTTAGATACAAAAGAGTTATTTAAAGGAAAATTATTAGCAAAAAATATAGGAATAATTTTCTCAAATAACATAATATTTTTATCAGTAATTGGTTTATCAGTATTTTGGGGAGTTTCTCAAGGTTTAATGGCAGTTTTCCCATCTTTTGCAAAGCAGTATTTAGGAATAACTGATGTATTTGTTATAAATGGAGTTATAGGAGCTTCTGGGATTGGAATTGCTATTGGTTCGATTTTATATTCTAAAATTTCAAAACATTATATAGAAGTTGGAACTATTCCTTTAGCAATTACTGGAATGTCTTTTATGATTTATATTTCAACAATAGTTGAAACACCATTTCTTTTGGGTCTTAGCTTTTTGTTATTTGGAATGTTTGGAGGACTATTTGTAGTTCCATTAAATGCGCTAATTCAATTTAATGCTAAAAAAAGAGTAATAGGTACAATTCTTGCTGGGAATAATTGGTTTCACTCTTTGTCTATGTTTTTAATGCTTATGATTACAAGTATAGTTTCATATTACTCACTTGATCCACTAAATACACTTTATTTGATTTTGTTTATAACAATGGTTGGAACAATATATACTGTTTATAAACTCCCTCAATCTCTTATTTTACTTTTTTTAAAAATAATAGTTGGCTTTAAATATAAACTTGAAGTAAATGGTGTTAAAAATATTCCTTCAACTGGTGGAGTTTTACTTTTAGGAAATCATATCTCATGGATAGATTGGGCAATTGTTCTTATGGCAACGCCAAGAGAAGTAAAATTTGTAATGGATAAAGAGATTTATAATAAATGGTTTTTAAATTGGCTTTTGAAAATTTTTAAATGTATCCCAATTTCTGCAGGTGCTAGTAAATCTACTATAAAAACAGTTGCAAAAGAGTTAGATGAAGGAAATATGGTTGTTCTTTTTCCTGAGGGTGCAATAAGTAGAAATGGTCACTTAGGAGAATTTAAAAGAGGATTTGAAAAAGTTTTAGAATTAACTACAACTGATGTGAAAGTTATTGCATTTTACACAAGAGGTCTTTGGGAATCAATGTTCTCAAGAGCAAGTAGTAAAT
Organism: uncultured Aliarcobacter sp.; assembly: GCA_964504855.1. Taxonomy (GTDB): domain Bacteria; phylum Campylobacterota; class Campylobacteria; order Campylobacterales; family Arcobacteraceae; genus Aliarcobacter. The sequence goes on along the minus strand of CAZDFZ010000016.1, from coordinate 8,827 downwards.
TTAAAAAAACAAATAAAACAAACAGTGTAACAATAACTTTTTCAAGAATAATGAGAAAAGAAAAAGCAAATACTGTTAGTATAAAACAAGAGCTTATAAAACTATCTACAAGAACATGGCAAGAGCATATTGAGAATTTAAAACCTTTAAATGAAACAATATTTCATAGATTAAAAGAAGTTTCATCGGATTTGATTTTTGCAGATTCAACAGGAGTTGAATTAAGTGGAAATAAATTTCTAACAGCATCTATTTTATTCAAATCTTTACTAAAAAAAGAGATTAAAGGGCAAAATATAGGATTGTTACTTCCTTCAACTGCAGTTGGTGCTTTTATAAATTATACAGTTTTATTAATGGGAAAAACTATTGTAAATTTGAATTATACAAGTGAAATAAGTGCTTTAAAATCTGCTATTGATACAGCTGAAATAAAAACAGTTATTGCTTCAAGAAGATTTATTGAAAGACTTGAAAATAAAGGTATAAATATTAGAGAAATTTTGGATTTGGTTGAGGTTATTTATTTAGAAGATGCAAAAGAAAAGATATCTAAAATAAAAGGTTTATTAACATTTTTAAGTGTTAAATTTTTACCTTGTTTTGTATTAAAAACTATTCATCTAACAAAAACTCTAAAAAGTGATACAGTTTTGATTTTATTCTCATCAGGAAGTGAAGGAACACCAAAAGGTGTGGAGTTAAGTGGAGATAATATTTTAGGAAATTGCCAACAAATAGCAAATATTATAAATGTAGATGATGAGGATATAATTGTAGGTTCATTACCACTTTTTCATGCTTTTGGAATAGTTGTTACTACTTTTTTACCTCTAATAGAAGGAATAAAATGTGTAGCTCATCCAGATCCAACAGATGGTTTAGGTTTAGGAAGATTAGTTGCACGATATAAAGCAACTATTATGGCAGGAACTTCAACATTTTTTAGACTTTATACAAAAAATTCGAGGGTTCATCCATTGATGTTCCAAAGTCTAAGATTAGTAGTTGCAGGTGCTGAAAAGTTAAGACTGGATGTTAGATATGATTTTAAAAAGAAATTTGGAAAAGATATTTTAGAAGGTTATGGTACAAGTGAAACTTCACCTGTTGCATCATGTAATTTACCAGATATGTTAGCTCCTGATTTTACTGTTCAAGTTGGAAATAAAATAGGAACAGTTGGTATGGCAATACCTGGAACAAAAATAAAAATAGTAGATCCTCAAACTTTTGAAGAGCTTCCAATCTCAGAAGAGGGAATGATTTTAATTTCAGGAATTCAAGTAATGAAGGGTTATTTGAAAAATGAAGAAAAAACAAAAGAAGTTATAAAAAATATAAAAGGGAAAACTTATTACGTTACAGGAGATAAAGGAAGGTTAGATAAAGATGGCTTCTTAACTATTGTTGATAGATATTCAAGATTTGCAAAACTAGCAGGTGAAATGATAAGTTTAGGTTCAGTTGAAGAAAAAATTTCAAAAATTTTAGATTTAAGTGAAGACTCTTTAGTTGATTTTATAGTAACAGCCATAGAAGATGAAAAAAAAGGTGAAAAAATAGTTCTTTTAATTTGCAATGTGAATGAAGAATTTATCAATGAATTACAGACAAAAATAAATATGAATTTTGATAATAAACTAATGATTCCATCATTTATAAAGATAGTAGATGAAATTCCAAAATTAGGTAGTGGTAAAAAAGATTTTAAAAGGGCAAAAGAGTTAGCTTCACAAGAGTGAATCTAACTTTTTGCTTGATCTTCTTTTATACAAATTAGATTTACAATTTCTTCTTGTTTTGAACAAAAATTACCATTTTTTTCTATTAATATTAAATCTCTAGCATAACCATTCAATGTATGAAGTTTTGCACTCTCTATTTCTACTTTAAAATCATCAAATATTTTGGCAACATAAGCAAATAATCCTTTTTGATCTTTTGCAATTATGTGCATTGAGGCTAAATAGGCTGTATGATTACAATCTATTTTTATATCATTTCTTTTAATAAGAGGTGTTTTTGTTGTAGTTGTTCTACTCATATCAAAAGAATTTTTTATTATTTCTTCAATTAAAAATAGATCTTCTGAATCAACTTTTTCTGAAAATGAAATATGAAATGCCTTTTTATTATCATATAATTTAAAAATATCCATTGCAGCAATATTTAAAAACTCCAATTTTCCGAGTAAATATCCTAAATTTAAAGGAGATTTTCTAATAATTCGTATTGTTAAATGTGTTTCATTTGTTATTTTATAAATAAATGTATCAACATCTTTTGCTTTTATTGAAATATCCAAAATATCTTCAGCTTTTAATCTTAGGAATATTTGATTTGAAGAGATATACATAATTTTCTTTTGAATACTAGAAGGCAATTGCTTATATCTATCAAGATTTTTAATTGCATTTTGTTTTGCAATTCTTCTTTTACTCTCATTTAAATACTCTTGATTATCAAAAACAGGAAGAGCTTGTACATAAAGTTGTTTTAATAATGAAGCAGTTGAACTATTAAAAATATTTTTTCCTACAGCTGAAATATCACAATATGTAACTACATAAAGTATTCTCAGTGCTTCTTTTGTCATAATAAGACCTGTAAAATTTAGCAATGTTTTTTCTGAATATATATCTTCATGTGTTGCCATGTATGACATTAAGTTATGGTATCTTATTACCCTTGCACCAAGTTTTATAGAGTCTTCACTAAAATCAAAAGATTTCATCATACTTTTAAATAATTTTTCTCCAACAATATGATGATCTTCATTCCGACCTTTTCCTAGATCGTGAAAAAATGCAACTAATCTAACTATAATTTTTTGTTCGTTTGTAAATTCATCAAAAATTGATTTTATATAAGTATCTTCAATATTTTGAGAAAATTTTAAAGTTTTGATTGAGTGTATATCTACAGGATGTCTATGATAACCATCAAATTGTGGTTGATCAATAATCTTTTTTGTACTTGGAATTACTGCTTGAAATAAGCCAGCATTATATATTAATTTTATCAAAGGATATAAATTTGGTTTTGATAAAATTGTTTTAATATTTTTCTTTAATTCTTTAGTTTGAACTTTTGGAAGTTTTACTTTACTTGCATGATAAATATATGATCTATCAAATCTCTCTACATTAACTGGTAATTCAATTAATTCTTTTAATAAAGAATTTAAAGTTTGATCTTTTCTATGGAATGAACAAAATAATGTATTATCTATAATATAAAGATTCTTTTTGAATCGAAGTTCTTTTAATTTTGGAATATTTGTAGCTTCAAATAAAATTTCTCTAGTAAATTTCTTTACCATTGTTGATGCAAAATTATGAATTATGTGAAGAGAAGATAGTATTTTAGACATACAAAGTCTGTCTTTAGTATATTTTCTTTTATTTTTAAATCCAAGTTTTGAACTTAAATCAGGAAGAATATCAAAAGTTACTTGATCTTGTTTTTTTCTTGCAATATTGTGTAAAGCATTTCTTACTTGAAATATAAATTCTAAAGCTTGTCTATATTTCTTATATTCATCTTCTGTAAATTGTGTTCCAATTAAATCTTTTGTATTTGTAGCACCATAAACAATATTTGCCATCCAATACATCATATTTGATTCTCTAATTCCCCCATAACCATCTTTGATATTTGGTTCCATTTTTAAAGGATATTTTAAAAGTCTTTGTTTATGTTCTTCAAGTTTGTCTAATACAAACTCTTTTTGATTTGTTTTTCTAATTTTTGCTAAAACATTTTCATAGCCAAACCATAAATTTTTTGAACCATAAATTAATCTTGATTCTATAATAGAGCTTTTTATAGTAATGTCTTCTTTTACAGCCTGTGAAACATCTCTTAATTCATGAACTCTTGATCCAAGTTTTAAGCCACAATCCCATGCAAGAGTTATAAATTCTTCCATGATATCTTTAAGATTATAACCCTTAACATTTTCATATAAAATCATAATATCAATATCAGAATATATACAAAGTTGCTCTCTTCCATAAGATCCAAGGGCAATTAAACTAATAGGTATTGATGAACTCATTGGCTGATGAGAACCAAAGTTTTTTCTTAATATATATTTGTAAAGAAGTATTAAAAATTTATCAGTATGTTTAGTATGTTTTATGAAGAAATCTTTTCCACCTGTAGTTTCAACTGTTGTGTCAATTGAATCTAAATATTCTTTATAGTAAGTTTTAAAAACTTTTGAAATCTGGAAATCTGTAGCATTATTTGAAATAAGTTCTTCAATTTGGATGTTTAAATCTATCATAATAAATCTTTATAAATTTCTAATTTCTTTCTCCAAAAACATTAAAATTTCATGTTCACCAATAGTTTCAAAAAGGTAAGAAAAATAGATAGATTTTCTTAAACTATGAGTATTATTTGAAATATTTACTATTAGTTTAGATGAAGATATTTTAGGTAAATCTAATATGGTACTAGCTTCATTTGAGAATTTATTTACCAATGCTTTTGTATCTTCTTCTCTTTTGCTTAGATTTGGAATCTCTAGATTTATAGAAAATATATCTTTTAATTTTTGATTAAGATTTTCAGTATTTGAAATAGCAATAATTCTAATATTATTTTCTTCTATCCATTTTAGAAAAAGATCAATATTTGTTATTTCATTTATTTTATCAATAATAATTGCTTTATTTTGGAGTGTTAATATATCATCATTAATATCTCTTTGAAGATCTTTTGCTTCATAAATTTCAGAATTTGGTAATATATATTTTGCTAATGATTTTTTTCCAGTACCAGCATTTCCTAAAATAAGGGCATTTACTTCAACTGCTTGTAAAAGTTTTGCTGAATTTAATATCTCTTTTGATATTCCATCTTCTGCAATAAAATTTTGCATGTTATTCACCTCTTCATTAACCATATCATTATCAGTTTAAAAAATATTATACTGTATAAAAATAAAAATAATTATAATTCCTGTATAAAATTTATACATTTTATTTAAATTAAAGGTAGACAAAATACAAAGATTAAACTTTGTATTTTATCTATTCAGAGATTTGCTTTTGTCTTTTTGTAGAGTAGTATATAAATACTGTTAATGATAAAAGTATCAATGCTATTCCTGCAATTAGATAAAAAGCACTTAGCATTTGATCATAATGATTAATAGCTATTTTAAATACAACAATTAATGCTTCTATTGAAAGAGCAATAATAATTGTTGTTAAAAACTTTGTAAGAATTTTTGTTTCAACTTTAGAATTTTTAGAATAAGATTTAAAAAATACTTCTTGCTCTAAAATAGTTTTTGCTAAATCAAATATAGCAATACTTAATGTTAAAGCAATAATTGGTTTAAAAATCATTTCAAGAGAAATGTCTTTTGTTATAAATAGATACGCAACAAAATCATAAATAGAAAACAAGATTGTAATTACAGATAAAATAATCATAGTAAAGCCAGATAATACATAAAATGCTTTTGTAATACTATGAAAAGGTTTATTTAGCTCAATAAGATTTAGTTTTTGTAATAAAATATCTATTTGAAAATCTAAGAAAAATATTTCCTCTCCTTCTTTTATAGTAACGGTTACACAAGTACTTCTCGTTGCACTACTAATGTAAGGTTTAGAAAATGCAATATTAGAATCTTTAAAATGTAATTTAGAAATTAAATGTGAGCGATCTTTATTTTTGCCATTAGCATCTTCTTTACTTCTATAAAAATTTGATGAATTTTGTATTTTATCTTCTTTGTTTACTATATAAACTAATTCTAAAGATGGAAAAATTTTAAAAAGTTGAGTAAAATTATTTTTTTTATGATTTGATAAACTACCTAAATTTTTTAAACTTTCTTGTAAAAAATATTCTATATCTTCTTGATGTTGTATATACGTTTCAAAAAATTCTTTCATGCTAATATCCTATAAATTCTTTATCTAATTATATTAAAATATAAATGTAATAATAATATATAGCTGTATATAAAAAATACAACTAAAATATTATTCTTTAGGGATATTAAACTCTTTTATCATGTTATCAGCAAGTAACCTTAAATTAACCACATCAATTTCACTTTCTACACCTGATGTAAGTGTTAAAATATTAGGAAAAAATTTCTCGAGAGATTTTAATATTTTCGGATCTTTTTTATATGAATTATTAATTAGTGCACCAGCATCTAACATTTCAATTACCAAAGGTTTTTTACCCATAAACGCAGCATAATTAATTGGTCTAATACCATAACTATCAGGGATATTAATAATCTCTTTATTATAATGATTAATTAATTTAAAATATTTAGTAGTATTTTTCCAGATACAATTATGGATTATTGTTCTTCCTTTACTATCAGTGATAAAACAATCAGCTCTCATTTCTAAAAGAAGTCTAATTGTATATTCACATTTTTCTCCAACGGCAATATGAAGGGCAGTTAATCCTTCATTGTTTTTCGCATTAATATTAATTCCAACGTTAATTAAACTTTTGATTGTATTTAAATATAATTTTTTATCTTTAATTAAATTTTTTTCATTATATTCCATTAATTTAAAAATTATATTATTCCCATCTTTATCTGTTTTATTTAAATTAATTGATTTTGTTCTTAATAATTTAAACAATTTAAAATTAAAATAAAGGATAGCATCAAAAAATAATGGTTCACCTTTTGAATTTAATCTGTTTATATCTATTGCATAATATTTTAAAATATTTTCTAATACGTTAGCATATTCAGCATCTTCATTTAGCAGATTTTCATAATAAGAATCTAGAGGTTTTTTATTCTCAATATGTAAAATAACATCAATTAACATTTCTATTATTGATTTACCAGCATTATTTAATAAATCAGGATTCGCTCCTTTTTTTAAATAAAATTTTATAAGATCATTATTTCTAACACCATTTAGTACTAAACTAAGTAAGGCTGTATCTCCATGATTGTTTTGATGATTTATATTAACTTGACAATTTTCAAAAAAAGTATAAATTAATTCTTTATCTTCAGTTCTCGTTGCAATAAAAAAAGCATTTTCATTATCATCATTAAGTGCATTTACATCAATACCTAAACGAATAAGTTCTCTTATCATCTCTAAATGACTTTTTCTTTCTTCAACTAGTTCTTTGGGAGTATTTAAATAATAATTAATTGATTCCATAAGTAAAGTTTCATTTTTACTACTTCTACTATTTATATTGCAGCCTAACTTAACAGCTTTTTGGAATATTTCAATATTATTTATACCATTTGATACTGCATAAAATAGGAAATTTTTGCCATTTTTATCTAAAATAGTAGGATTTGCACCTAAATCTAAAAGTAACAATGCTAAATCATTGTTTTTAAGAACAGCTTCTTTTTGAAGTACAGTATCTCCATCATTATTAATTTGATTAATATTGATCTCTTTTCTTGCTCCAATTTTTCTAATAATATCAAAGTTACCATTTGCAATAGCATCAAATATAAGATTATTTCCATGTAAATCACAGTTTGATAAATCTTGCTCAATTTCAATTAAAAAATTTACGATTCTATTATTTGCACTAATTACAGCTTCTTGAAGAGCAGTTCTTTTATTTATGTTTAAATGGTTAATATTTACATTGTTTTCTATTAAAATTTGTAAAATAGCACTACTTCTTGAATTAATAGCATAAAAAAGTGCAGTCTCATTTTTTTCATTTTCAATTTCTATATTAATTCCATTTGTAATCAACCAAAGTACCGATTTAAATAGATCTTTTTTACAACAATAGTGTAATATGAATTCATCATTAAAATACAATTCATTTAAATCAATATTATAATCTTTAAAGAGTTTATTTAATTTATCATTGGTTGTTTCTGGATTTAATAATTCTTTTAAAAATTCATTTTCAACAGCTTTACTTTTATTTAAAAGCTTTTTTAGCATTTGATTAACCTATCTTGCATAATATTATTTTTTGAGATTATATAATAAAAAATCAACTTCTAAGCTTTAATAATATTTAATTTAGTGGGAGTTTTGTACTTCTTTTATGTAATAGATAATACTTTTTAAACAAAATTATATTTTTTCTCATATTGTATATTTTATATACAAAAAAGAAATTTTATATATTTTATATAGTGATATAATATTTAAAAAAACTAAGGAAGATAATTATGGATATGGAATCTGTTTCTTATATAATTAACACATTGTATGCAATTTTTGCAATGACATTGATAATTTTTATGGTTCCTGGCTTTGCTATGTTAGAAGCTGGAATAGTAAGAACAAAAAATGTAACATCAGTATTAACAATAAATACTCTTATTTATGCGGTTGCATCTTTATCATTTTTATTGGTTGGGTATGATATTGCTTTTAGTGGAATGGGAATTGAAACAATGAGTAAATGGGCATTTTTCTTATTCCAAATGGCTTTCGTTGGAAAAGTAGTAAATATTATGAGTGGTGGAGTTAGTGAAAGAGCTAAGGTTATTCCTCTTACAATTTTTACTGTAGTTATGGCATCAATAATTTATCCATTAGTGGTGAATATAACTTGGGGAGCAAAATTCTTTAATGGAACAATTTTAGAATTATCAATGCATGACTTAGCTGGTTCTACAGTAATTCATAGTACAGGTGGATGGGCACTTTTAGCAGCTATTCTTATTATAGGTGCTAGAAGAGGAAGATATTTAAAAGATGGTGGAGTAAGAGTAATTCCTGCATCAAACATCCCTTTAGTTACATTAGGTGCATTTTTATTATGGATTGGATGGTTTGGATTTAATGGTGGAAGTGTAGGAAGTATCGCATCAAAAGAG
>CAZDFZ010000015.1:0-15351 GCA_964504855.1 uncultured Aliarcobacter sp. | reverse complement strand
CGGAAAGTAACTTTTTTTAAAGTTCAACTGCCCAGTTTAGCACTTCGTTTGACATACATCTTCTAAAAGTAATTCAAATTTATCTTTTTGAATCACACCATTCTCATTTATCCCAAATCTTTGTTTCAGATTTTCATTTTGCATTTATGTTTCCTTGTATAAATGAATCATTATAGCCTATAGATAACTAATCTATAAACGATTGATGGAAAATTGTACTTCAACTATCATAAGAATATAATTAACCAATAGGATACTAACTATGTTTATATCAAATGCTGATGATGAAGAGATTAAGAATTTTTATAAATTAGTTTCTAAAAATGTAAAAAAGTATAGAAATGAAAAAAATCTTAGCCAACTTGAATTAGCTTTAACTATTGGACAAAAAGGAAATGCTTTTTTTAATTATGCTGAAAACAATACAAAAGATAAGCATTTTAACATGGAGCATATTTATAAAATTGCAAAAGCATTAGATATTCCAATTGCTAAATTTTTTGAGGAATAATAAAGATAGATGTTAAAATTTATTAGAATATAAACAATAAATTAAAAAAAAGATTATTCAATTCTAAAATACGAGATAAAAATGGAAGAAAAATTTCTTAAAATTTTTAATAGAAATATACCTATTAAAAATGAATATACCACTGATGAAATAAAAAAAGCATTTTTAAAAGAGTCTTACTCTAGTGGTACAGAAAGAGAACAAAAATTATATATAAGATTTTTTACTGAATGTACTAATAATGATGATTTACAAGAATTAATAAAATTTTGTAAGACAAGCTCTACTAAAATAAAAAAATTGTATCTATCTTTTGAACAAGAAAAGAAAATAGCATTTGGCACTTTTTGGAGTACAAGATTTAGAATAGAAAAAGTAATTGGAAAAATTGTATCAAGAAAGGATAAAATATATACAGAAATAGATAATTTTGAATCATATGAATTAACACCATGTATTGCTTATGAAATGGCAATTAGAAACAAAGAAGTAAAGAAATTATTAGTTAGACATAATAAAATATCTGAAATGCTTGAAAATGAAAATTATTTTTTATTTCCTCCCACTAAAGGAGTTTTCGCTTTTATTCACAATATTGATAATGAACAAGAACTAGAAGAAAAATATCAAAAAGCTTATACTGAATATAAAGAAAAAGAAAAAAATTATTCAATACTCATAAAAGAAAATTATAAACTTTTTATTGATAATAATATAGATAAGTGTACAGCACTTAGTTTATCAGAATTAATGGAATTAAAACAAAAACTTGAAGATGAACTTATTAATTATTATCTTATATATCCAAAAGGATATTTAAGACAAATTTCTGGTGGCGATTCTACAGAAATGGAAGAAGTTACTAATTCAAAAAAGAGACCAATGAAAAAAATTCTAGATGATGATAATATTCAAGATAATGGAATTAATATTAGATATGAAAAAATTATTCATAATGAATTTATACAATATCAAGGTGTGTATAAAAATTTAGAAAAATATTATATTAATAATGTGTTACCTAATTTTAGTAGACAAGTTAATGACCAAGATCAAATTAGTGTAGCTATAAATTTTTCACTTCCTGAAAATGAAATACTTGAATATATAAGAAGAATTAAGAAAAAAATCAGTCCAAAAACTCATTTTGAATTATTGGGAAATAAATTAGAAAAAGCTAATGATTCTTCAAGTATGAATACATTTGATTCCAATAATAGAGAAGTAACTTTTGATGCAACAAAAGGAGAGAGTCCTCAAAGTAAAATTGCAGATATGTTTTTTATTTATGATATGAAGATAAAAGGATTTACTAATTTTGATATTATTTATGAATTAAAGAAAATGTATACAGAGAAAACAATAAAAAAATATTTCGTAATTGCAAAAGCGTATATAGATAATCTAAAATATAAAGAATTAATTACTGGAAAAGTTGAAAAAAAACGGTAAAAAATAAATCTGATTTTTCCAATTTTTAAACAAACATTATAGGCATTATTCCTTTTGAAATAAGGAGTTAGTAATGTACTTAGAAGAAAAATTAGATACTTTAATACAAAAACAAAATAAATTGTTAGATCTGGTAGAAATTTTTCTACCAGATTTAACAACAGAAAAAGGTGTAATTCATTTTTTAGAAATTACGAAAAATACTTTTAATACTTATCTAAAAGATAATGTTTTTAAAGAAGGAAAACATTATATAAAAAAAGGAAATAGAAGAGTATTTATAACACATGAAATTATAAAATTAAAAAAAATAGGTGTTAAAGGAAAACATAAAACAAATACACAACAAGATACCTTAGATTTTTTAAATCAAAAGCTAGGTATAATCAACTGTGCAGACATTTCTGAACAATAAAAGGAACAGAAATGAGTGTGAGAATGTATGCTAATAATTATGGAATTCTTTACTTAGATATACGATATGGAAACAATGAAAGGATTCGTTCATCAACAAAATTAAAAGATACTCCAAAGAATAGGAATTTAATTCAAAAAAATATTATTCCTAAAATTGAAGTCCAAATTTTAAATGGTGAATATAATCCAAATGCAAAACAAGTTGTTGTTTTAAATACAGTAAAAGAATATGGATATAGAAGTTTAAAACGTCATCAAAATAAAAGACGTGAACATGTACAAAAAAGTTATATTCAACATTTTGAAAATAAGATAATTCCATATTTTGGAGATGCTTTAATTCAAAATATATCACCAATACAATTAATAGATTGGCAAAATGAATTAATGGAATCTTGTAAAGCTAGTTCAGTAAAAAAATACAGAAACGTATTTAATGGAATATTAGAAGATGCTTATAAAGAACGTGTAAATGGACACAGAATGATACTATTTAATCCATTTAGAGAGGTTGATATACCTAAAGAAAGAGAAACTTTTTTTGATGAAGATGAAAATATTTTTGATGAAGGCATAAACCCTTTTTCAATTGATGAAATAGAACAGCTTTTATTCAAAACAGATGGATATTTAAAAAATTTTATTGGAATAATGTCAAGAACAGGTATGCGACCAGGCGAACTGACTGCATTACGTTGGACTGATATAGATTTTGATAACGAAATTATTAAAGTAAGAAGAACTAGAATTTTAGGTAAAAATGGACCACCAAAGAAAAAAGCATCTGTAAGAGATATTGAGATGCTTTTAGGTGTAAAAGAGTTTTTTCAAGCTCAATTTGAATTAACAGGGAATAATTCAAATGGTGATGTTTTTTTAAATAGTTCAAATGAACCATTTTATAGCCATGATTTTATTGCTAAACAATTTAAATCTTTATTAGATAAAAATGACAAGCGTTATCTTTATCAATTAAGACATTCCTTTGCTACTATGATGATTAGTGAAGGAGAAGATATTTTATGGGTAAGTAAAATGTTAGGACATAAAAGTTCAGATATAACATTGAAAGCCTACGCAAAAGCTTACAATATTTCTCATAACAAAAATGAGAGAAAACAAAGAGCTTTATTTTTAGAAAAAAGGCACAGTTTAGGCACAGTTGAAAAACTTTGTTCTTAATATGCCATAAATAGGGGATGTTAAATGCAAATAAGAGTCTTTTATGAAGATACAGATTGTGGTGGAGTGGTATATCATTCAAATTATTTAAACTTTTGTGAAAGAGCAAGAAGTGATCTGTTTTTTCAAAAAGGCTTATCTCCACATATAAGTGAAACAGAGTTTTTTGTGGTAAAACATATAGAAGCAGATTTTATAAAATCTGCAAAATTTGGTGATTTGATAGAAGTTAAAACAAATATTTCAAAAATAAAAAGTGCATCTTTGGAGATGTATCAAGAGATATACAAAGATGAAGAACTTTTATTTACAGCGAAGATAAAATTGGCTTATTTAAAAGATTTTAAACCAGCTAAAATACCTACAAATTTACTAGATTTTTTTACAGTTTATACGCACTAAGAAATACCACAACAGCTCTTTTTACTCTTTGTTTTATCTCTTCTTGTGTAATAGGGCTGTTTATTTGAAATAAAAATTCATAAATAAACTCAGATTCAAGTAAAGAGGAAAGATGTCTTGTTGCTATTGATGGAACTTCTTTTTTTATTTTTTTTTGAGTCATCAAATTTTCAAGATATAAAGCCATCATTCCTTGACTTCTCATAGCACCATTTTCGTAAGCTAATTTTCCAAGATTACTTCTTCTTGATTCTGTTATAGCTAAAAATCTTAGGTTTATTAGTTCATCTGAGTATAAAAAACTCATCAATCTTTGACCAAATTCACACAAAGTTGTCTCTATATCATCATTTACATTTTCTAAAACTTCATGTACATATTGGAATTTTTCTTCATTTGAAAGGGTAACTATCTCAAAAAATAGGTCTTCTTTTGAAGCAAAATAGTTATAAATAGTTGCTTTTGAACCACCAACTTTTGCACATATTTTTGACATAGAAGTTCGTTCAAATCCTAATTCTTGAAAGATTTCTGTGGCTGCTTGAATAATTGCTTGTTTTTTTGCTTCTGTTTTCTTTTTCATAAAATCCTCTTTTAAAAGTGTACCGTAAGGTTTATTTTAACATATATTATGCTAAAGTTTCATAAAGATATCTGTACTGTACAGTACAGTTTAAAAAGTAAGGAAATTATAGATGTATAGTTTAAAACGCAAAAAAGTGATTTTGATTTCGATTGTTTTATCATTGGCTTTTCATGGTTGCGTTGATTCTTCAATAGATGAAAACTTAGTTACTCCAAAACAGATAAATGAATTTAAAACAGAAAAATCTTTTTCAAATAGTGAAAATAGTTTATGGATTGTGGAAAATTGGTGGGAATCTTATGGAGATATTCAGCTAAATGAATTAATAAATAAAGCATTAAAAGAGTCTCCAAATATGGCTATTGCAATTGCAAGATTGCATAAAGCAGATTCATTTACTCAAATTGCAAAAGCTTCAAAACTTCCACAAGTAAATGCAAATGCACAAATTATGGAACAAAAGTTAAGTTACAACTATCTAACTCCAAGAAGTATGACACCAGATGGTTTTAATGATTATGGACAAGTAAGTCTAAATTTTAATTGGGAGATTGATTTTTGGGGTAAAAATAGTGCCATGGTAGATGCAGCGATTTTAGATGTTCAAAGTGCAAATGCACAAGTTGCACAAGCAAAACTTACGCTTTCTACACAAATAGCCTCAAACTACTGTGAATTAGCTCGTCTTTATGATAATGAAGAGATAGTAAAAAACTCTATAACAACTCAAAAAGAGATATTAGAACTTTTAAACAAAAGATATGAAAATGGTTTAGAAAACAAAACAGCTATAAATGAAGCAAAAAGTTTGATATTAAAAAGTGAGAATGAGTTATTAAGTATACAAGAACAAATATCTTTACAAAAAAATAGATTATCAGCTTTGATGGGCGAAGGACCTGATAGGGGACTTTTGATAAATAGACCAACTTTAAAAATAGATGATTCAAATATCAAATTACCAAAAGATTTAGCTTTAAATCTTTTAGGAAGACGTCCTGATATAGTGATTTCAAAACTACAAGTGGAAGCTTCTTTAAAAAGAATAGATCAAAAAAAAGCTGAGTTTTATCCAAATGTAAATCTATCATCATTTATTGGACTTCAATCTTTGGGAGTGAATATGCTAGATAAAAAAGATTCATATAATGCTAGTTTTGGACCAGCTATTTCCCTTCCTATATTTACAGCTGGAAGACTGGAAGGGGAGTTACGAAGTAATGTTAGTAACTATGAAGAGTTAGTTGCACTTTATAATCAAACTATAACACAAGCTTTAAATGAAGTTGCAGATACAACACAAAGTCAAAAAGTAGTTTCTACTCAGCTTTTAAAAACACAAGATGATGTTGTAGAAGCAAATGAAATTTTTTCAATAAAAGATAAAAGATATAAAAATGGTATTAGCAATAATTTAGAAGTGTTAAATGCAAAACTTAATTTAATAAACACAAAACGAAATTTAACAAATCTAAAAAGTAGAGCAATGACTTTGGATATTGCACTTAAACACGCACTTGGTGGCGGATATGAATAAACAACAATTATTACAAAAGGAAATTAAGATGTCTGAAAATTTGAGTTTAAATAAAGATAACAAACGTAAAAAAGTTCTAACAACTTTTTTTGGTGCAGTTGGATTGATAGGGGCTGGTTTTACAGCATATTATATTTTGTATAGTTCAAATTTTGTTTCAACTGATAATGCTTATAGTGCAGTTGAAATAGCTCAAGTTACACCATCTGTAAATGGAATAATTAGTGATGTTTTAGTAACTGATACACAAATGGTTAAAAAAGGAGATGTTCTTGTAAAAATTGAGCAAACAGATGCAAAGCTTGCACTTGAACAAGCCCAAGCTTCGTATGATAGTGCAATTAGACGTGTAAAATCATATATGGCAAATGATAATAGCTTAAATGCTTTAATTGAAGTAAAAAAAGCTGATGAAGTAAGAGCAAATTTTGCACTTAATTCTGCAAAATCTGACTTTGAAAAGGCTTCAATAGAGCTTCAAAGAAGAGAAGCACTGATAAGTTCAGGAGCAATTTCAGCTGAAGAATTAACAAATGCAAAAAATACATATACAAACACTAAAGCTTCATATGAGAGTTCTAAAGCAGCAGTTGAACAAGCAAAAGCAGCTTTAAACTCTACAATTGGGACAAAAGATGCAAATGCAACGCTGATAAATGGTGTAAATGTTGATGAAAACCCTGAAGTTTTAGCTTCAAAAGCTAGACTTGAACAAGCAAAAGTTGATTTTGATAGAACCATCATAAAAGCTCCAATTGATGGAATAGTTGCAAAAAGACAAGTTCAACTAGGTCAAAAAGTACAATCAGGTACTCCTTTATTATCAGTAGTTCCTGTTCAAAATATGCACGTTGATGCAAACTTCAAAGAAGTACAATTAGAAAAAGTAAAAGTAGGGCAACCTGTAATCGTACATGCAGATATTTATGGAAAATCTGTTACTTATCATGGAGTTGTAGAAGGTTTCTCAGGTGGTTCAGGTTCTGCATTTTCAGCGATTCCTGCACAAAATGCAACTGGAAACTGGATAAAAGTTGTACAAAGAGTACCTGTTAGAATTGCATTAAACGAAAAAGAGTTACAAGAACATCCTTTAAAAGTTGGATTATCTATGGATGTTGAGATTGATACTAGAGCTAAAAATTAATATTAAGAGTTATAAATGAATTTTGGATTATCAAAAGGAATGTTTTGGTTAGTGGCTTTGATGCTAACAACAGCCAATTTTATAGCTGTTTTAAATATGACCATTGCAAATGTTTCTGTTCCAAATATAGCAGGAAGTTTGGGTGCAACTACTAGTCAAGGGACATGGGTAATTACCTCTTATGCTGTTGGTGAAGCTATAACTGTACCACTTACAGGATGGCTTGCTATGAGATTTGGGGCAGTTCGTGTTTTTGTGGGAGCTATGATTGCATTTGGGATATTCTCATTTTTATGTGGTATGGCAAACTCAATAGAACTACTTGTAATTGCAAGAATTTTTCAAGGATTTTCAGGTGGTCCATTGATGCCACTTTCACAAACTTTGCTTTTAAGAATTTTCCCAAAAGAAAAAGCAGGAGCTGCCATTGGTATGTGGTCTATGACTACCTTAGTTGCACCAGTTGTGGGACCAATTTTAGGAGGTTATATTTGTGATGAGTATAGTTGGCATTGGGTATTTTTACTAAATTTCCCTATTACTATATTTTGTGGTTTTGTTGTGTGGAAACTACTAAAAAGTTACAAAGAAGAGTTATTTAAAAACCCAATTGATGTGATTGGTTTGGTTTTATTGATTGTTTGGGTTGTATCTTTACAGTTAGTATTAGATGAAGGAAAAGATTTAGATTGGTTCTCTTCTTCAAAAATCGTGACTTTATCTATAGTTGCAGCTATTGGATTTATCACTTTTATAATTTGGGAGTGGTATGAAGAACATCCTATTGTTGATATAAAAGTATTTAGACATAGAGGCTTTTACATAAGTATTTTGACTATTAGTTTTGCTTTTGCAGCTTTCTTTGGTGTAAATGTTTTAACCCCTTTATGGCTGCAAAACCTCATGGGATATACTGCAACAAAATCAGGATTAACAGTTGCTTGGACTGGTGTAACTGCACTTTTAATAGCACCATTAGTTGCAAATTTAGCTATGAAAGTTGATCCTAGAAAGTTGATATTTACAGGTGTTCTTTGGCTTGGAATCATGACACTTTGGAGATGTATATCAAATACAGACATGGGATTTTGGGAGATTTCAATTCCACTTATATTTTTAGGTTTTGGATTACCATTTTTCTTTATTCCATTGACTGGATTGGCTCTTGGAAGTGTTGAAGAAAAAGAGATGGATTTAGCAGCTGGTTTGATGAATTTTTTACGAACACTCTCAGGTGCAATGGCAACATCTTATGTGGCGACGCAGTGGAATAATAAAACAATTGAAAACCATGAAGAACTTGTGGGGATATTTGATAATGATTTAAGTCTTAGATCTGCTTTTGAGAGTCAAGGGATGAGCCTAGATGCTATAAATCAAGCTATGGATTATATGATAACAACTCAAAGTGTAATGTTAGCTACAAATCAGTTAATGCTAATTTTAGGTATTACATTTGTATTTGCAGCATTTATTATTTGGTTAGCACCAAAACCTAGTAGAGTGGTAGATCCAGCTTCATCTGGACATTAAAAATAAAAAGGATTTACGATGTTTAAACATATTTTAGTTCCAACAGATGGTTCAGAATTATCTCAAAAAGCAGTGCAAAAAGCAGTAATTTTTGCAAAAGAAATAGATGCGAAAATCACATTTTTTTGTGCAGTTCCACAGTTTCCAGTTATGTATTATGGTTTGGGAGCTATATTTGATTCTCACTCCATTTTAGATTTTGAAGAAGAGTCAAAAAGCGTTTGTAATGAGATATTAAATAAAGCAAAAGAGATTGCAAAAAAAGAGGGTGTGAATAGTGAAATTTATTATCTAATAAGTGATTATCCTTTTGAGGCAATTTTAGAAGCAACAAAGCAAAAAGAGTGTGATTTGATATTTATGGCATCACATGGGAAAAAAGGTGTTGATAAGTTTTTTCTAGGAAGTGAGACAAATAAGGTTTTATCACACTCAAATATACCAGTTTTAGTATATCGATAGGTCAAAAAAAATCCTTTTTTATTTCTTTAAAAGTGATAATAAAGTAGTATAAAAATAAAAAAGGAAAAATTTTGATTGATATATTCGTTATTGCATACTGTATCTATTTTGCTTTTACTATCTACACATCATTTATGCAAATAGGTTTTGTAAAGGATGCAAAAAAACTAAGCCCTATTATCCTAGACTCTTCAAAATATGAAGAAGCTGCTAATTATTCTATAGAAAAAGAGAAACTTGCCATCGTTTCATCTTTTTATGATTTTGTACTATTTATTTTATGGATTGGATTTGGATTGGCTTATTTAGATAGTCTAATACAAGTTGATTCATATTGGCTAAAAGCTATTCTTTTTGTTGATAGTTTTATAGTAATTAATTGGTTTTTATCTTTACCTATTGAGCTTTATTCTACATTTAAACTAAATAAAAAATATGGTTTTTCAAATATCACACCAGCTTTATTTATAAAAGATACTATTAAAACAGGGATTTTATTTTTACTATTTGGAAGTGCTGTAATTGGTGCTATTTCATTTATTATAAATAGTTTTAATTCTTGGTGGATTTGGGGATTTGTATTTATATTTGCAGTTATTATTTTGATAAATATGCTTTATCCAGTGATTAGAGATAAGATGTTTGATAAGTTTGAAAAACTAAAAGACAAAGAACTAGAAGAGAAAATTGAAAATCTTTTAAATGAAGTTGGATTTAAAAGTAGTGGTGTATTTAGTGTTGATGCAAGCAAAAGAGACAATAGATTAAATGCTTATTTTGGTGGACTAGGCGCTACTAAAAGAGTAGTTTTATTTGATACTTTGATTGAAAAACTATCTCACAATGAACTGTTAGCAGTTTTAGGACATGAGTTAGGTCACTTTAAAAATGGCGATATTATAAAAAATATTGGAATTATGGGTGTTGTGATGTTTATATTTTTTGCTATTTTTGGAAATTTACCTGAAAAGTTGTTTTTAGAGCTTTCTTTAAATAACGAACCATACTCAATAATCGTAGTATTTTTGATGTTCTCTCCAATACTTTCATTTTTCTTGATGCCATTGATTTCTATGATTTCAAGACACAATGAATACGCAGCTGATGATTTTGGTTCAAACTTAGCAACAAAAGAGGATTTAGTAACAGCATTACTAAAACTTGCAAACGAAAATAAATCATTTCCACTTTCACATCCTTTATACATATTCTTTTATTACTCGCATCCACCATTGGTAGAGAGATTTAAAGAGTTGGGATATGATGTTCATACAAAGAGTTTTAAATAATGAATGGAATTGACTTGAATTTATTACTTGTAATCTCTCTTTTGTGGCTATTTTCTATAATTATAGTTTTCTTTTTTATTAGACAAAAGTATGAAAAAGATACAAAAGAACTTACTTTACTAAACAGTAAACTTGAAGATGAAAAGAGATTTTTAAAAGAAAGTTATGAGTTAAAACTTATAAATCAAGGTAAGATTTTTGAGACAAAAGAGCAGAATTTAAATGAAAAAATCTCTCTTTTGATTGATTCAAAACAACAAATGAAACTAGAGTTTGAAAATCTTGCAACTAAAATTTTTGAAGAGAATCAAAAAAAATCAAATGTAAATCTAAATCAAGTTTTAACATCTTTTAAAGACCAACTTGACTCTTTTGGTAAAAGGGTAAATGATATTTACAATGACGAGACAAAACAAAGGGTTTCACTTTTAACAGAAATTAAAAATTTAAAAGAGTTAAACAATCAAATCTCATCAGATGCCATAAATCTAACAAAAGCCTTAAAAGGTCAAAATAAAACTCAAGGTGATTGGGGAGAGATGATTTTATCATCTATTTTAGAGCAAACGGGTCTTCGAGAGGGTAAAGAGTACAATGTTCAAGGCTCTTTTAGTGATGCAGAAGGTAGAAGATTAAGACCTGATGTTATTGTGCATTTACCATCTAAAAAAGATATTATCATAGACTCAAAAGTGTCATTAAATGCCTATTTAACATATTGTCAAAGTGATGATAAAATAGAAAAAGAAACAGCATCAAAAGAGCTAATAAAATCTATAAATGCACATATAAAAGGCTTAAGCTCTAAAAAATATGAGTCAATAGAGGGTGTTACAACTCTTGATTTTGTACTGTTATTTATACCAATAGAAGGTGCTTTTTTACTTGCAACTTCAAGTGATGATACACTATTTAAATTGGCATTTGACAATAATATCATGTTAGTTTCTCCATCAACTTTATATGTGACTTTAAGAACAATAGAAAATATTTGGAGAAATGAACACCAAAATGAAAATGCTCAACTTATCTCTAAAAAAGCAGCTGAGTTATATGATAAATTTGCTGGATTTGTAGGTGATATTGAAGATATCGGAACACATCTTGGACGAACTCAAAAGTCATATGATGCAGCTATGAATAAACTTAGTATTGGAAATGCAAATCTTATAAGACGTGCTGAAGAGTTTTTGGATTTAGGTGTAAAACCTAAAAAACAAATTAGCAAAAAATCTGTGATTGAAGAGTAAAATTAACTATAAATGGGTGTAAAAACGCAGATAACTTTAGATGATTTAAAACCTTATTTAGATGTTCAAAAAATTATTCCCACAGTTGATGGCATCTCTGATACGGTTTTTATCCTTGATGATAAATATATATTAAAAATTTTTGAACTAGCCACAAAAAATGAGATAGAAAATGAGCTAAAGCTTATCTCTTTTTGTAGTGATTTAAAAGTATCAAAGGTTATAGGAGATATATTCATTATTCAAGATAAATATTCTTTAATATATGAAAAAGCAAAGGGAGAAAGTCTAAAAGAAGTATCAAAAAATGATATTTTTCAAATAGGAAATTTTTTAAAAGAGTTACATAAAATCACAAAAGATAAAACTAGTACAAATCAACAACTTTTTACAAAAGATGAACTTTTTAAACTTATAATAAAAACAAATCATAAACCTTTTTTTGAGCTGTTTGATAATATTGATATAGAACTTAAAAATGATGGAATTATTCATGGTGACCTGTTTTTAGATAATGCTACATTTTTTGAAGGAAAATTGTCTTGTGTTTTTGATTTTATTCAAAGTTGTAATGGAGATTTTTTATTTGATTTAGCAGTTATAGCTATTTCGTGGTGTAGTACAAAAGAAGAGATTTTATATTTGCTAAAAAGTTATGAAGCAAATATCTCTTTTGAGAGATTTTTGCCTTATTTTAAATATGCTTTGTTGTATTACAGTGTTACAAGATTTTTGGAAGATAAAGATTTTAGTGATTTGTGGGAAAAATTACTTCTTAAATAGTTTAAAAATGCTTAGATTATTCAAAATATAAATTGCAATTATTGTACAAATAGTTCCCAATAAAGTATTGAATGAGATTTTTTCTCCAAGATATATTGCACTTGAAACCATAGCAGATGCAGGTACTAAAAATATAAATGTTGTTGCTTCTTTTGTTCCTATTTTTGCTATTGCAATAAAATAAATCGATGTTGCAAAAGTTGTACTTAAAATAGTAATCATAAACATATTTATCCAAAATTTAAAATCAAAATTTGCGACTTTTTCAAACACACTATTATCCACAAAAAACAGATACACCACAAATGTTGAAATCACATAAACATAAAATGTAAAAACTAAACCGTTTGTTTTTGAATCTTTTGCACTTACTATTGTTAAAAGTGGCCATAAAATCGATGCCATTAAAAAGTAAATATTATCTTTTGAAAATATCTCATTTGGATTGAAATTCCAAACATTTAACATAGTTAATACTCCAAATCCTCCAAGAATTAAAGCAAAAGAGTGTTTTAAACTAATAGTTTTTCTATTTATTAAAGCAATTAGTATAAATGTGTTTATTGGTATAAGTGTCGTAACCAATGCACCACCAAATCCGGGAGTTCCATGCTGAACACCTAAAAAGAATACAATAGAGTATAACACTAAAAACACAGAAGCTATTAAAATTAAATAAAAAGATTTTAGGTTTATTTTAAAAGATAGATTTGAAAAATATATGATTGGAAACATAGAAATAAAGCATATTCCCATTCGTAAAAATACAAGTTCATATTGATTTACATAAGAGGTTAAAATTTTTGTATTTACCCATGCTATTCCCCAAAATATCATGGATAAAATCAAAAGAGGGTAAAAAATATTTTTGTTATTCATCTATTTGATGTTATCAAGTAACAATATATTTACTAAATCACCAGCTTTTATATCAGTGCTATTTTCATCTTGAATAAGTAAAGCACTACTTCCGAGTAAGTTTGTAAGGATCGCACTTGTTCCTTCTTTCTTACCATCAAAATCCACTGAATATTCACCATTTATGCAAGTTACATTACAAGCAGTAAAAATAGCTTTATTTACCTTTTTAGGAAAATCTTTTGTGATTTTTGCTTTTACTATTGGCAATTTTTCATTTGAGTTTTTAAATTTATAAATTAAAGGTAAAACATATAAAATTGCACAAACAGTTGAAGAATAAGCAAATCCTGGAAGTGCTACGATGATTTTCTCATCTTTAATAGCAACTAAGATATGCATACCAGGTTTTATATTTACTCCATGAAAAAGAACTTGAGCTTTTAACTTATCTTTTATAACATCTTGTACAAAATCATAATCACCAACACTCACACCACCTGTTGTTACAACAATATCAGCTTTTAAAAGAGCTGTTTTAAAAAGTTTTGTAATAGAATCTATATCATCTCTTACAACGCCCATTTGAATAGTATTTGCTCCATTACTTCTGAATAGTGCTTCAATTGCTAGATGATTTGAACTTCTTATTTGCGCATCATTTGTTTGAATATCACCTAAATCTAAAATTTCACTTCCAGTACTTGCAACTGCAACTGTTGGTTCAATGAAAACCTCGATTTGAGAAATATTTAGAGATGCTAAAACACCAATTTGGGCAAATCCGATAACTGTTCCTTTTTTTATAAGAACTTCATCTTTTTTATAGTTTTCTCCAACATTTCTAACAGCAAAACCAAAAGGAACACTTTTAATTATTTTTATGTTATTTTCAATAACTTCAACATTTTCAATAGGCACAAGTGTATCACTACCTTTTGGCATTAGTGAACCTGTAAATGTTTTGATACAAACACCAGAAGCAACATTAGAATCAACCACAAAACCAGCAGGATTATCACAAATAATTTCTAATGATTCTTGATTTATATCTTCAAATTTAATAGCATATCCATCCATACCAGAAGTTGGAAATTCTGGGCTATTGTGATTTGCAATTATATCTTTTGCTATTACTTTGCCAATAGCATCAATTATAAAAAGTTTTTTTGTTGGTATTTTTGATATTTGAATATTTTTAATAATACTGATTGATTCATCATAGCTTATAAAATTTCTCATGAAAACCTTTTCTTGATAGAAATGTAGATGTTAAATATTTCTTTTTAGTTTATTATATTTTTGAACCATAATTTGTTCAAAAAGCATAGCTCCAAAACCTTCTAAAATTTCGCTATTTTCTTTTTCAACAGTTAAAATTATATTTCTAATTTGATCTTCAGTCATATTTATAGCAAGTGGTAAAATCGTATCAGTGATTTTTTGTCTAAATTCTTTTTCTTCTTCTATTGTCATTTTAATTCTTTATATTTATTATTGTTAGAATTATATATTTTTTAGATAAAAATAGGGTAAAAAGTAACAAAAAGTTTTTTGAGAACTTTTTTGATATAATTCCAAAAAAATTTATAGGAATAATATATTGATTGAATTAAGCAAAAAGATTTCTACATTAGTTGGAAGAACCAATGCAGAATATGGATTAATACAAGAGGGTGATAGAATATTAGTAGGATTTTCAGGTGGAAAAGACTCTTTAACATTAATACATACTTTAAATAGAATAAAAAAAGTAGCACCATATAATTTTGAATTTAAGGCAGTAACAGTAACTTATGGTATGGGTGAAAGAGTTGAGTTTTTAAGTAATCATTGTAAAGAGCATGGAATTGAGCATGAGATTATTGATACACAAATTTTTGAACTTGCAGGTGAAAAAATCAGAAAAAATTCTTCATTTTGTTCATTTTTTTCAAGAATG
>CAZDFZ010000014.1:0-15470 GCA_964504855.1 uncultured Aliarcobacter sp. | reverse complement strand
TCTAAGACCTACAAAGTTTACACCTTTTACTACTCTTCCATTATCAACATCTAAGCATGGTATTATTCTTTTTGCAAAACTACTCAAATAAAATCCTTCATAATTACTAAATATTATCTTATCTAATTGTAAGTTAAAAGCAGATATACTCCTTGCAATTATGGAAAAAGTAAAAGCGAAAAAACAATACGGACAAAACTTTTTAAAAGATACGACAGTTTTGGATAAGATCATCCAATCGATGCCCAACAACAATAATTACGTGGTGGAAATTGGGCCTGGATTAGGTGATTTGACCAAAAACTTAGTCAAGTACAAAGATATGACTGCTTATGAAGTGGATACTGATTTAATTGGTATCTTAGAGTCTAAATTCGCAATAGAAATAAAAGAGGGTAGACTAAAACTGATCCACACTGATGTTTTAGAGGCTTGGGATAAGCAAAAAACTCTACATGATGGTAAATATGACTTAATTGCAAACTTACCATACTATATTGCGACAAACATTATATTAAGAGCATTTGAAGATAAAACTTGTGAACATATCATTGTAATGGTTCAAAAAGAGGTTGCTGAAAAATTTACTGCAAAAGTAAATGATAAAGAATTTTCATCTTTAGGAATTATTACTGATTTAATGTCAATTGAATCAAGGATACTATTTGATGTACCTCCTGAATCTTTTGATCCTGCACCAAAAGTAATGTCTTCAATTCTTTATATTAAAAAAGATATGAATAAATATCTTGATAAAGATTTTAACAAGTTTTTAAAGGCGTGTTTTGTACAGCCTAGAAAGAAACTTTCTAAAAATCTTACATCAATTATAGATAAAGATTCTATATCAAAAATTTATAAAGAATTAAACATTGACGATAATGTTAGACCTCATGAAGTAAGTTCATCTTTGTAT
Organism: uncultured Aliarcobacter sp.; assembly: GCA_964504855.1. Classification (GTDB taxonomy): domain Bacteria; phylum Campylobacterota; class Campylobacteria; order Campylobacterales; family Arcobacteraceae; genus Aliarcobacter. The sequence goes on along the minus strand of CAZDFZ010000014.1, from coordinate 14,554 downwards.
AGCCAAATGCATACAAGGGTAAAAGATGGAAGAAATTAAAAACGAAGAGCAAGTTGTCGTTACTACACAGAGTAATTCTGATGAAAATAACTCACAAAATACTGAAGGTGCTGAAACTAAAAAGCCATTCAAAAAAAGAAAGCCTAAACCTAAAACTCCAAAAGATCCTCAAGCTTTACAACAAGCAAAAGGCGAAGGTTGGGTTACAGATTTAAAAAAAGCTTATATTTTAAATGAAAAAATACATAGAGATAGATTAAATCCTCACTATAAATTAAACTTAAATACAAATGCAAAACTAAGAATCACTCCACTTGGTGGATTAGGTGAAATTGGTGGAAACATGATGGTTGTTGAAACTGAAACACAAGCATTAATTATTGATGTTGGTATGAGTTTCCCTGATGAAAATATGCATGGTGTAGATATTTTAATCCCAGATTTTTCTTATATTAGAGAAATTAAAGATAAAATCGTTGGTATTATAATTACTCATGGACATGAAGATCATATTGGTGCAATGCCATATTTATTTAAAGAGATGCAATTCCCTGTTTATGGAACATCTTTACCTTTAGAAATGATTGGTTCAAAATTTGATGAACATAAAATGAGAGAACATAGAGGTTACTTTAGAGCTATTCAAAAAAGAGTTCCTATTAAAATTGGTGAATTTGAAGTTGAGTGGATGCATGTTACTCACTCAATTATTGATTCATCATGTATTGCTGTTAAAACTGAGGCTGGAACTTGGATACATACGGGAGATTTCAAAATTGATCATGCTCCAATTGACGGATTCCCAACAGATTTACATAGACTTGCTCATTATGGAGAAGAGGGTGTTTTAGTTTTAACATCTGATTCAACAAACTCTCATGCTCCTGGGTTTACAAGAACTGAAAAAACAGTTGGTCCTACATTTGAAAGAATTTTCCAAAATGCAAAAGGAAGAGTTCTAATGTCAACTTTTTCTTCAAATATTCACAGAGTTGCACAAGCAATTGAAAAAGCGCTTAACTATGGAAGAAAAATCTGTGTTATTGGAAGATCAATGGAAAAAAATCTTGAGATTGCAATGAATCTTGGATATATTAAATTCCCAAAAGATCAATTTATTGAAGCACATGAAGTAAATAAATACAATGATAATGAAATTTTAATTGTTACAACTGGTTCTCAAGGTGAATCTATGTCAGCTCTATATAGAATGGCTATTCATGAACATAGACATATCAAAATCAAACCTGATGATCAAATTATTCTTTCTGCAAAAGCAATTCCAGGAAATGAAGGAAGTGTTTCAGGAATTATAAATCATCTTTTAAAAGCTGGTGCAAAAGTTGCATATCAAGATTATCCAGATATTCACGTTTCTGGACACGCAGCACAAGAAGAACAAAAATTAATGCTAAGACTTGTAAAACCAAAATTCTTTTTACCAGTTCATGGTGAATACAATCATGCTTTAAAACATGGTCAAACTGGTATTGATTGCGGTGTTTTAGAAAGAAATGTGTATATTATGAGTGATGGTGAACAAGTTGAAGTTAGTCCAAAATATATCAAAAAAGTAAGAACTGTAAAAACAGGAAAAGTTTATATTGATAACCAATTAAATCACAAAATTTCAGATGATGTAATTTTAGATAGACAAACAATGGCTAGTGAAGGTGTTGTAATGATTGTTGCTCAAATTAATGAAGATGATAGAACATTGTCACAAAGACCAAAAGTAACTTCATTTGGTTTAGTTTCTGACAAACAAGATAAATTTTTCTCAAAAGAAATTGAAGATTTATTAACACTATTCTTAGAAAACATTAAACCAGGTATTCTAAAAAACAATAGAATTTTAGAAGATGAGCTAAGAAAAGTTGTAAGAAAGCATTGCACGAGAAAATATAAAAAATACCCTATGATAGTACCTACAATATTTGTTCAATAAGGAATAATTATGAATTTTAAACAAATAGTTAAAGATGTTTTATTAACTGAAGCCATAGAAATTGAAAAAGCAGCTGCAAATATCTCTTTTGATATTGAAAAAGCAATTGATTTAATTATTAACTCAAAAGGTAAATTAATAGTTACAGGAGTTGGTAAATCTGGACTTGTTGGAACTAAAATTGCAGCAACACTTGCAAGTACTGGTACAAGTTCATTCTTTTTGCATCCAACTGAAGCTATGCATGGTGATTTAGGTATGATTGGTAAAGATGATATTGTTCTTGGTATTTCATATAGTGGAGAAAGTGAAGAATTAGTTCAAATTCTTCCCCACTTAAAAAGATTTAATATCCCATTAATTGCTATGGCAAGAAATGAAAAGTCTACTTTAGCTCAATATTCAGATGTTTTTATAAATATTTCTGTTGAAAAAGAAGCTTGTCCTCTTGATACAGCTCCAACTTCATCAACAACTTTAACTATGGCTATGGGTGATGCTTTAGCTGTTTGTTTAATGAAAAAAAGAGATTTCAAAAAAGAAGATTTTGCATCATTTCATCCAGGTGGAAGTTTAGGTAAGAAACTTTTTATAAAAGTCGATGATCTTTTAAGAAAAGATAATCTACCTGTAGTTTCACGTGAAACTAAACTAAAAGATGCAATTATTGTTATGAGTGAAGGAAGACTTGGAAGTGTAATTATAGAAGATGAAAATAAAAAAGTAGTCGCACTTTTGAGTGATGGGGATTTAAGACGAGCTTTAATGAATGATAATTTTTCAATGGATTGTAAAGTAGAAGATATTGCTACAAAAAATCCAAAGATGTTAAAAAACAAAGAGCTTTTAGCAAGTGATGCACTACAAGTAATTGAAGATTACAAAATTCAGCTCTTAATTGTAACTGATGAAGATAATAAATTAGCTGGTGTATTACATATACATGATTTAATAGAAGCTGGTATAAAATGAAAAAAAAAGTTGAAGAGATAGAAGAAGAGTTAGTTAGACTAAACAAATTTTTATCACATAATAGTAACTACTCAAGAAGAGAGGCTGATAAGCTAATAGAAGAGGGTAGAGTAAAAGTAAATGGAAAAGTTGTAACAAATCTTGCTACAAAAGTTTCAAGTAAAGATGAAGTTCATATTGGTAAAAAATCAATCAAAGAAGATAAAAATAAAATTTATACGGTGATTGTTTATAATAAACCAAAAGGTGAAATAGTTTCAAAAAAAGATCCTCAGGGTAGAAAAACAATTTATGATTCACTTGATAATAAATACAAACACTTTTTAAGCGTTGGAAGACTTGACTATGCAAGTGAAGGATTACTACTTTTATCTGATAGTGTTGAAGTTGTTGATGCTTTAATGCACTCTGATTTAGAAAGAGTTTATAAAATAAAAGTAAATGGAGTTATAACTAAACCTGTAGAGCAAGCAATGCAAAATGGTTTAGAAATTGAAGATGCAACTTCTGGGGCACATAAAAATAATAAAATAAAATCTATGAGTTTTTCTCCATTTTTAGCTTACGATATTCAAACAAATGGAGAGAAATTTTCTAAAATAAAAGTTGTAATAAGTGAAGGTAAGAATAGAGAATTAAGAAGATTCTTTGCACACTTTGGACTAGATGTTCTTGATTTAAAAAGATTAGAGTATGGTGGAATCTCTTTAAACAATCTTCCAACTGGTAAAACAAGATTTTTAAGTAAAGATGAGTACAAAAATCTAAGAATTTTTATGAACGAAGATGATAGATCTATCTAATAAATTAAGACCAACAAATTTAGAAAATTTTGTTGGTCAATCTCACATTATCTCAAAAGATAAAGCACTATATAAGCTAATTAAACAAAAAGACATTCCTCATTTATTCTTTTATGGAAAACCAGGTACTGGTAAAACTACACTTGCTAAAATTATAGCTCGAGAAATAAATACAGACTATTACTACTTTAATGCAACAAGTATAAAAATAGAAGATTTGAGAAAAGTATTTGATAAATATAAAGGGACTTTAATTAAGCCTTTGATTTTTATCGATGAAGTTCATAGATTATCAAAAAATCAACAAGAAGTTCTTCTTCCAATAATGGAAAGTTATGATGCAATTATTATTGGAGCAAGTACAGAGAATCCATTTTTTACTTTGACATCAGCAATTCGTTCAAGATCATTTTTATACGAGTTTAAAGCTTTTACAAAAGAAGAAATGAACAAAATAGTTCAAATTGCACTAAAAGATATTGAAATAAATATAAATGATGAAGCATTAGAATATCTAATAATATCAAGTTCTGGCGATGCAAGAGCAATGCTTACACTTCTTAACTTTGCATATAAAGTATCAAAAGACATTGACATAGATTTATTAAAAGAGTTAAGAGAGAATGTAATAGGTGATGGAGTTTCATCATCTGACACTCATTATGATTTAGCAAGTGCTATGATAAAATCTTTACGTGGCTCTGATATCGATGCAGCTTTATATTATATGAGTAGATTAATTAATGGTGGAGAGAGTGTTGATTTTATAACAAGAAGATTAGTGATTTTTGCAAGTGAAGATATAGGAAATGCTAATCCAAACGCTTTAAATCTTGCTGTAAATACTATGATAGCTTGTAATAAAATAGGTTATCCAGAATCAAGAATTATACTTTCTCAGTGTGCAATTTATTTAGCTTCAAGTCCAAAATCAAATACTGCATATAAAGCTATAAATAAAGCTCTAGAAGAGATAAAAGCAGGTAAGATACTTGATATACCTAAACATCTAGATTCTCAGCATATAGGCTATTTATACCCTCACAATTACGGTGGATATGTTGAACAAGAATATTTAAAAGAAGATTTAAAACTTTATGAGAATTCTAATATTGGATTTGAAAAAACTTTAAATGAATGGCTTATAAAAATTAAAGAACCAAAATAAACAAAAAAAGAGGATTAAAATGGAATATTATAGTTGGATACTAACTTTTCATATAGTTGCAGTTATGTCATGGATGGCGATGCTATTTTATCTTCCTAGACTTTTTGTCTATCATGTAGAAAATATAGAAAAAAAAGAGTTTGTTGAAGTTGTTAAAATTCAGGAATATAAAATTTATAAATATATTGGAGCCCCTGCTATGTGGGCAACAGTATTTAGTGGTATTACTATGCTTTCATTAAATCCAATTTTATTAGATTTTGTTACAAATCCATGGATGGGGGCAAAACTATTTTGTCTATTACTTTTAGTACTCTATTCATTTTCACTAGAAAAATATAGAAAAGAATTAGAGTTTGATAAGTGCACTAAAAGTGGTAAATTTTTCAGAATGTACAACGAAATGCCAACAATGTTAGCAATTTTGATTGTAACTTATGTTATAACAAAAACATTTTCTATACTATTTAGTTCACTAATTGTAATTTTATTTGGATATATTTCTTATGTTATAATGAAACCAAAAAAAGAGAAAACAATATGAATTTCGAGAAATACTATATTTTAGATACAAATATTCTCCTAGAAGATGCTACAAATATCTACAAGCTTTCTCAAGAAGGAAAAAATCTTATTATTCTTGCTGAAACTGTACTTGATGAAATTGATACTAAAAAAAGTGGATTTGATGAGATAAATTTTCAAGCAAGAGAATTTGCAAGAATTCTTGAAAATGCTACTGTTGTTGAGTCGATAAAAAAAGATTTATATAAAATAATACGACTCAAAATTGAAAATGATAAAAATACAATTATTGATGTAATATCAAAAGAAGAGTATGAAATCAACACAAAAAATGTATCTTTAAATATAATTAATGATAGAAAAATACTCGAAATTGCAAGTTTTGCAAATAATTACTATAAAAAACAAGTTGAATTCTTATCACTTGATATTATGGCTAGAACAAGAGCTATATCACTTGATATAAAAACTGATGCACTTGTTGGTAAAGATAAAGATGTTTTTGATTTTGAATTTACTAAAGAAATAACTATAAACTTCGAAGATTTAGAGTTTTTAGACAATCAACTTATTGATAAATTTGATAAAGAATATAAACCTTATAACTTCTCTTATTGCTTTAAAGTTAAATCATCAGATCAAGTGATTTTAGCAAACTTACAAAATAAAAGAATTAGAATACTTGATGAAGCTGAAATTCGAGATCAAATAATTACACCTCTAAATAAAGAACAGCTTTTCTTTAGTGATGCAATTTTAAACCACTTATACAACGTTTTAATTGTTGAAGCAAAAGCAGGTTCGGGAAAAACTCTTTTAGCCCTTAGTGGTGCTTTAAAACTTGTTAGACAAAAGCATTTTCAAAAGATTATATATATTAGAAATTCTATTGAATCTTTAGACAAAGGTGAAGATGTTGGATATCTGCCAGGTCTTGAAGAAAAGTTTAAAATTTATAACCATCCTTTAATGGATAGTTTGGATTATATAATAAGAACTGAATATAAAAGAAAAAGAAATAAAAAAAATCCAGATCAAATTATTAATGAACTTGATGATAGTGAAGTAACTGCCAGAATTGAACAAATGATTAGCAATTATGGAATTGAAACAATGTGGGTAGGGGAGATGAGAGGAAGAACCTTATCAAATGCATTTATTATAATTGATGAAGCACAAAATATGTCAAACAAAACAATGCAAATGGTTCTGTCAAGAATCGATAGCTCTTGTAAGGTTGTTGTATTAGGTTCAAATAAACAAATTGACAATTTTTACGTTAATAAATATACAAATGCCTTAACAACTCTACTAAAATCAACAAAAATCGAGAATAAATTAGTAAATACTTTCGCAATTAAATTACAAAAAGTTCTTAGAGGTCCAATTACAGAGTGGGCTGAGGAAATTTTCTCAAAATAATATCCATAAAAATAGATTTTATGGATATAAAATTAATTCATTAAAACTCTATTTATAAAACTAATTTAAATAAAATTTAAATTTTTAATTGTTAAAAAAATAAACTTAATAATTTAAAAAATTTCGAAAAATCATATTAGTAAAATATAATTTTGGAATGTAATTTATCTATAAAATAAATGTTGATTTTAATTAAAATACTATTTTATCAGTAATTAATTATAAAATATTTCTTAAAAACTTTAAACTAAAAATATTTTATTAAAATTATTAATTATTTATTTTTGTGTTATAATACATAATATAATACATAAAGGAATCAAATGGGATTATTACAATATACATCAAATGAAATGTTTTCTTCAACCGAACTTGTAAGAAAGAGTAAAAATATTTTTGATAAGTTAAATAAAAATGAGATTGAAAAAGCTGTTATTTTAAGAGATGGTAAACCTGGAATTATTCTTATGGATTTTAACTATTATGAGAAATTAATGAGTGAATTTTTATCATTAAAAGATCAAGCTATTAATTCACATCTTCAAAAAGAAAAGACTACAAGAATTGAGAAGACAGAAGATGAGATAAAAGAAATCTCTAAAACTAATATAAAAATGGTAGATGATGTTGAGTTTTCTTTTAACACTGATTTAGCAGAAGATAAAACTGAACCATTGAAAGAATTTTGGGATAAATAATGATTGATGTATTAATCATAGGTTCTGGAATTGCAGGATTAACTGCTGCTTTAAATGCTTCAAAAGACAATTCTACAGTTGTTGTTTTGTCAAAAACATATCCTACTCATTCTCAAAGTGTTCAAGCTCAAGGTGGAATAAATGCAGTTTTGTATGAAGATGATGATTCAGTAGATATTCATATAGAAGATACCTATAAAGGGGGTTGTTATATAGCAAATAAAGAACATATAAAGTTCATGTGTGAAAATGCTAAAGATACAATTTACTGGTTAGATTCTATTGGTGTACCATTTAATCGCACAAATGATAACAAAATAGCACAAAGGAAATTTGGCGGAACAAAAAAAATTAGAACTTGTTATTCAAGTGATTATAGTGGATTAAAGATTTTACATACACTTTATGATAGATGTATTAAAGAAAATATCCAATTTATAAATGAAAATGTCCTACTAAATTTAATTATTGAGAATAATATATGTTTAGGAGCTATATCTTTAGATATTCAAAGCGGACAAGTAAATAAACATCTCTCTAAAACAGTAATACTTGCAACTGGTGGATATGCAGGAATTTATCATAATCATACAACAAACTCATACTCAAATACAGCAGATGGAATTGCAATAGCATTTAATTCAGGTGTTAAACTATCTAATATGGAATTTGTTCAATTTCATCCAACATCATTAGAAAACACAAATGTATTAATTAGTGAAAGTGCAAGAGGAGAGGGTGGATATTTGTTAGATAAAAATTTTAATAGATTTATTGATGAATTAAAACCAAGAGATGAAGTTTCAAGAGCTATATATGAAAGAATACAGAAAAATGAAAAAGTATATTTAGATCTAAGACATCTTGGGATTGATAAAATTAAAGAGTATTTGCCACAAGAAAGAACATTAGCATTGAATTATTCAAATATAAAAATTGAAGATGATATACTGCCAATTACTCCAGCAGCACACTATACAATGGGTGGAATCAATACAGATATAAACACAAAAACAAATATAGAAAATCTTTTTGCCTGCGGTGAATGTGCAGAAATTTCTGTGCATGGTGCAAATAGATTAGGAGGAAATTCTTTACTTGAAATTGTAACATTTGGCAAAGTTGCAGGAATCAATGCCACAAATAAAGCTAAAGAAATTGAAGTAATAAATATAAATATTAATACATTACATGAAAATGAAATAGATAAAATAACTACTATTTTTAATTTAGAAAATAAAATTAATTTTTATGAAGAGAAAATCAAAATTGGTCATTTATTATTTAACAATCTTGGATTATTTAGAACTCTTTCGCATATGAAGAGTTTACTTCTTGAATTAAATACAACTAAAAAGAATCTAATTTATATGGGAATTGATGATAAGTCAAAGGTTTATAATAAAAATCTAGTTGAACTACTTGAATTTAGAAATATGATTGATGTAGCAATATTAGTATGTGAATCAGCTATAAAAAGGGAAGAGAGTAGAGGAAGCCATTTTAGAATGGATTATCCTAATCAAAAAAATGAATATCAAAAGAATAGTATTTTAATCAAAGAGGATAATCTTATTCAATTCAAATTCGAGGAAATATTATGATTCTAAATATAAAAAGATTTAATACCGAATCGGCTGAAAAAGAGTATATAAGTTCTTTTGAAGTAAATGAAAAAAATTTGCTTAATGCATTAATTGAAATTAAAATTAAAAAAGATTCTTCATTAACTTTTCGTAGTGGATGTAAAAGTGGTGTATGTGGCTCATGTGCTATTAAAGTTAATGGTGTAGAAAAATTAGCATGTAAAACTACTATACAAAATGATTCTTTAATTGAACCTATAAAGAATAGTAAAGTTATTAAAGATCTAGTTGTTGATGTTTCACATGAAACATTATTGATAGAAAAAGCCATAGAATCGATTAATAAAGATACGATTAATAAAGTAAATAAAGATGATATAAAGAAAATTGATTTACAAAGCAATTGTATTTTATGTAACTCTTGTTATAGTTCTTGTCCTATTTATAGCGTAAATAAAGAGTTCTTAGGACCTTTTGCTCTAACAAGAGCATTAAGATATATAAATGATAAAAAACTCATAAATAAACTATCAATTGTTGAGTCAATACAACTAAATGGAATATGGGATTGTACATTATGTAGTGCATGTACTTTAGTTTGTCCACAATCTATAGATCCAAAAGCTGATATTATGCAATTACAAAACATATCTGTACAGTTTGGATTTTCAAATCCTTATCAACAAAATTTTGATTTAGGTTTTAATGACGATTTTGGTGGATTTAATCCTAATAGTTTTTAAAATAAAGATCTATTCTTTATTTTAAAATAGATTCTTTTAAACTCTTTTTTTTATTCCAATTTAATTTTTTTAATTCTGGTTCTTTGTAAAATTCTTTTGTATAACCAAAACATAAATAGGCGATAAATTTATATTTATTTTTATCAATATTAAATATCTTATTAATTTTCTTTGGTTTTAAAATTGAAACCCAACCCATACCAATATTTAATGCTCGTGCAGTTAACCACATATTTAAGATTGCACAAACAACAGAATATTCTCCTGTTCTTTTCATATAAGTCTGACCTAAAATATTATTAGTACTTTTCTTATAATAAACGGCAATGTTAATATTTGATTCCTTTATCCCTTCAAGTTTTAATGAATTATAAAGTGGTCTATCAAGAAATTTCTTTTTACTCTTTTCGAAAGATTTACTAAAATGATTGTAAACTAAATCTCTTTTTTCTTTATCAACAATAATAAATTGCCAAGGTTGAGAATAGCCAACAGAAGGAGCATTTAAAGCAGAATTTAAAATTAAATCAAGTTTATTTTTTGATATTTTTTTATTAGTAAAATTATTACCTCTTACATCACGTCGTGAGGCAATAATATTAGAAAGTGTTTTTAAATCTTTTTTACTAAATTTCATTAGATTGAGAAATCATATAAATCTTTAAACAAAAATGCTTCAACAATTTCATCTATACTTTTTTGTGTTGGTGCAATTAAAGCAATAATTCCTTCATCCATAAATGGCCAAACATATTCCAAATTGTTTATAACAACAACTGCATCAATTAAGACTAATATATCTTCTCTTCTATCAAAAAATTCTACATTAGATATTTTACCTTCATCAAGTGAAATAAAAGCCCAAGCCTTATTCTCTTCAATCGATGAGATTAAACATTCATCTCTATTTTTAGAATCTACAGGTATTAAAATTGTCATAAAATTCTCTTTTTATTTTATATTGTAATTGATGGGATTTTACAATCTTTTTTCTTAAGATAAATATTCTTTTTTAAACCATAAAGAAAATAAAAAAAGAGAATAAAGATGTTGCTTAAATTTGTTTGATTTTGACAACTCATAGATATGCAATATATATTCATTGTTGAATATATTTGTTTGATTATTAACTTCAATTATTATGTTGATAATTTCTTCTTTATACTCTTTATTCAACCATTCATTGAAAGGAGAATTAAAACCTTTTTTTGTTCTATTTATAATTTGCTCTGGAATATATTTACTTGCAATTTTTTTCAATAAATACTTATTTGTATCACCAACTTTTATATTTGATTCAACACTAAACATATAATTTACAAGATTGAAATCTAAAAATGGTGTTCTTACTTCCAAAGAATTTCCCATTGAAATTCTATCAACTTTTGATAAAAGAGCTTCACCTAACCAAATCTTTAAATCGATATAACTCATCCAATCAACTGGATCTTGTTTTGCTGTTTCACTTTTAAAAGCAGGAACTTTTTTAAATAATCTTTTCTTTTGAATGTCAGTATAGATTTCTCCAAAAGAATTATAAAGATTTTGTTTCTTAACAATTCGTCTTAAATATTCACTCTCTTTTGTATTGTTTTGTAATGCACCAATTATGTCATTTAAAAATAAGTTTTGCTGATTTGAAAGAGATTTTTCAAACTCATAATATTTTAAAAATTTAGAATAATTGTCATATCCTAAAAAAATTTCATCACTTCCTTCACCTGATAAAACAGTTTTAATTCCATTTTGATGAATTCTTTTTGTAAGTATATTCAATGGAATTGAAGCACTATCACCATGAGGTTCTTCTAGCATTTCAAGTGTTTCATGAAAATGATTTATATACTCTTTTTGATTTATCATAACTGGATGATGATTTGAGTTTATGTGATTTGCAGTAATTTGTGCATAATCTAATTCGCAATAGTTTTTATATTCATCATATCCAATACTAAAAGTATTAATTTTTTTGCCTGATATTTTTGTATAAAGTGCTGATATAAGTGAACTATCAATTCCACCACTTAAAAGTGAAGCAACTTCAACGTCACTTGTCAATCTTTGCTCTACACTTTTAACCAATAACTTTTCAATATCATTTAAAGCTTGTTTTTCGCACTTAATTGCTTTATATGTATTTATCCTATAAAATTTCTTTTTTTGAAGCTCATGGCTCTTATTTGGCTCATAAATCATATAGGTTGAAGATTCTAATTTGAATATATCTTGATAAAAACTATCTTCGCCAAAAGAAACAAAATACTGCATATATTTTGAAAGAGCAATTTTATTTAGATTTGGTTTTGTATCAAGAAGATTTAAAATTGATTTTATAGATGAAGAGAATATAAATTTATTATCTTTACAATAGTAGAAAAAGGGTTTTTTACCATATCTATCTCTTGCACACAAAAATAGCTATTTTTTAATATCATAGATACAAAAAGAGAACATTCCATTTAATTTATTTAAAAAGTCAAAACCATATTTCTGATAAAGTCTAATCAACACTTCACTATCACTTGAAGTTTTACAGACTAATTGTTCCACGTGAATCAATTCTTTATAATTATAAATCTCACCATTGAAAACTAAAACAATATCATCAAAAATCATAGGTTGATTCGCTTCTTCATTTACATCAATAATTGCAAGTCTTGTATGTCCAAATTGATTTTCATTTATAGTTACAAATTTTTGAAAATCTGGACCTCTTTGATTTAAAAGATTTAATGATTTCTCAAATTTTGATGAGATAAAATTTGTTCCAATAATTCCACACATATTTAACTACTTTATAAATGTTTCGATAATTTGAATATAAAAATACAAAAACAAAACAAAAACTGTACTAGATATTAATATAGAAGCAGCAACATCAAGAGGTTTACAATGATATAAAGCTGCAATATTTACATTATTAACTGCAAGTGGTACCATAAGCTCCATAATTAAAATTGAAGCAACATAAGAGTTTAAATTTGTAAAATTTAATACAATTACAATTCCAAGAAGTGGTAACATTATATGTTTTACAAAGCTAATATTTAAAGATAAATGCCAAGGCATAGATTTGATTTTAACACTAAATAAATACATACCAAAAATCAAAAGCTGCAAAACCATAGAAGTATATGCACCCATCTCTAAAGCTGTGTAAATATGTTTATTTATACCAATTCCTTGATAATTTATAAATAGTGCAAAACAAGCAGCACCAATACCAGGAATTTTAAAAATCTCTAAAATAGCATCTCTTAATGAAAACTTTTCTCTTGCAAAGAAATATACTGAAAACATATAAATAAACAAAACATTTGCAATATTTATAATACTTGTATATGGTACAGATTCAACACCAAAAAGAGCGATTCCAAGAGGAATTCCTAAATTTCCTGTATTTCCAACAAGTGCAGTTGCAAGATATATAGATTGGTCAGTTCTATTTTCAAAAATCTTTTTATTTATTAAAAGTAAAACTAAAAGAGCAATTGCAACAATAACTAAATATATAAAAGGAGTAGCAACGAATTCGTAATTTATAGGTGCTTTTGTTAATCCCCAAAATATTAATATTGGTTGAAAAAAATATAAAGAGATGATAACTAGACTTTTTTCATCTATTTGATTTGTAAAAATCTTTTTAGCAGTAAAACCTAAAAGTATGAAAAAATAAACTGGTAGAACAGAGAGTAAAGCTTCGATAATAAATTCCTAATTAAAATTTTAAGATTTTATCATTAAAGTAATAAATTTTATTGATGTTTTAAAATAAGGTATTAAAAAAAGAGAATTAATCTCTTTTTCTACTTCTGTCTCCAGAAGGTCTGTCACCTCTTGGTGCTCTATCACCTGAAGGTTTTCTATCTCCTCTTGGAGCTCTATCACCAGAAGGCTTTCTATCTTCTCTTGGTCTATCACTTCTTGGAGCTCTATCTCTATTTTCAGAAGGTTTTCTATCACCTCTTGGTCTATCAGATGGTCCTCTATCACTTCTTGGAGCTCTATCTCTATCACCACTTCTTGAATTTCTGTCACCAGTTCTAGGACCTCTATCTCTATCACCACCTCTAGAGTTTCTATCTCCACTTCTACTTCTTCCACCTCTTGAACCTCTTCCAGAAGATGATCCTTCACTATCATATCTACTAGAATTTTCAATAAGTCTTTTTATATCTGACTCAGATTTTCCGATATTATTGTTTCCTTGAACATACGTTGATGCAGAAATCATAGATGCAAGTTTAAATGCAATTGTAGAGATATCAAACTCTTCTTTTAACTCTTCAACTAATGCTAAAGCATAATCTTTAATCTCTTGCTCACTGATTTGATTTTTTAATTCAGTAATTTTTTTCTCTTTTACAGAACTAATATTTGGAACAATTTTTGGCTCTAATTTTGTACCTATATTTTTCTCAATTTTTTGTAACATTCTGAATTCATGAGGAGTTACAATTGAAATTGCTACACCTTCTTTTCCAGCTCTTCCTGTTCTTCCAATTCTATGAACATAAGATTCTGAATCAAATGGTAAATGATAATTAAATACGTGAGAAACATCATTTACATCAAGTCCACGTGCAGCTACGTCTGTTGCAATTAAAATCTCTAATTTTGATGTTTTAAATGCTCTGATTGCTTCTTCTCTTTGTCTTTGCCCCATATCACCATGAAGACCTGCTGCCA
>CAZDFZ010000013.1:0-17212 GCA_964504855.1 uncultured Aliarcobacter sp. | reverse complement strand
TGTTGGAGTATCTGCATTAAATTCAATAAGTTTAATTGGTTTTCCATCTATTCCACCTGCTAAATCAAATCTTGAATATAAATGCCAATGAACTTCATTTTCCCAAGATTCTTTTATAACTTCTACAAGATTAAAAGGAATATTTAAATCGTGAAATAGGTTATTATCAATCACATATTGACCAGCTTGGGCATACATATCATAAAGCTCATTTACAGCATCATAATAAGCATTTGCTTCACTTTCACTAATAACAACTATTTCATCACTTACATAAGATGAATTATCGCTATCTGTATGCCAAACAAAGCCAATAGATTCTAAATATTCATCACTTAAAGGTTTTAATTTTTCTAATCTCATAATCAACCACCCATACTTGAAGATGAAGAGCCAGATGATGGCGATGAAAATGATGAAGATTTTGAAGTAGAAGAACTACTACTAGATGTACTTGAACTATTTGTAGTAGCTGAATTTGTTGTTGAGTTATTATTTCCACCAAAAAATCCACTTTTCTTTTCAGCTGGTGGAGTTGTACTAAAACTACTAGTTGAAGAAGGTTTATTAAATGAACTTTGAGTTTTACTATAAGTTTGAGGAGATTTGTATTGAGTTTGTCTTTGATTTTGGAAATTTTGGTTGTTAAATAGTTTATTTCCAATCCAAGAACCAATCATAGCTCCTGCTATTGAAGATAAAAGAACTCCACCAAGTCCCATTCCTCCTTCACTTAGTTGTGCATTTGGATTTGTAAGAGGTGAAGTTCCTGCATCAATTTTTACATTTTCTTCTTTTACTAATTTATCAATTTCTTCTTGTGTTAATATTCTTTCTGTTCCATCAGGTTTTCTTAAAACAATAGTTGTTTTTGCAGCTGGAAATTCATCTACAATTTTATATTTTCCATCAGCTGATTCTTCAACAACTACAAATGCACCTTCTTTTTTAGTTGCATTTGAAATGGCATCATTTTGTGCTTGTTTTTGTTGTTGATTTTTATCGTTTGAACTATCCCCACAACCAACTAAACCTGTTATAAGTAAGGCTCCAAGTCCTCCAACCATCGCATAATCTGATATTTTTTTAATATGATTTCTTTTTTTCAATTTAAAATTCCTCTATATTAATATATTAATTTTTATATATGATACTTAATTGTTTATATAAACTAGATGAATCTTTTTTTAGTCAAGTATAATTTAAAGTTTAAAATAATTAATCAATTATTCTAAACTTCTTCAAGCGGAATTAAAATAGTAAATAATGCACCAGTATAGTTTTTTTCTTCATAATCAAAAGTGATATTTTTTACGTTAATTTTTCCATTCATACTTTTGTGAATTATTTCACTACTCATATAAAGACCAATTCCTGTACCTTGAGATTGATACTTCGTTGTAAAATAAGGTTCAAATATTCTTTCAATTATATTTTCTGGAATTCCTCCAGCGTTGTCTTTAATTTCTAATAATAGATTTTTTTTCTCTTTTGATACATTTATAAAAACAAGTTTTTCTGTATTAGAATCCTTTTTTATAAGTTCATCTCTTGAATTATTTAAAATATTTATTATCACTTGGATAAGCTCATTTTCAAAATTATTTATAGTTAGATTATCTCCACTTTTTATAATTTTTATACCATTTAATTTGAATTGTGAATCAACAAGATTTATAACTTTTTCAATAGTTCCTTGGATTTCAAATTTAACTTTGCTTTTATTTGGTTTGAAAAAATTTCTAAAATCATCAATTGTATTTGACAAATATTGCACAGATTTATTTATTTGATCTAATCCTTGAATTAAAAAATCATCCTCTAGCATATTCAGTTCTTTTTGTAATTTCATTCCTGTAGAAGTTGTTGAAATTGATGATAATGGTTGTCTCCATTGATGCGCAATATTTCCTATCATTTCGCCCATTGCTGCCATTTTTGCTTGTTGAGACATAATACTTTGTTGTTTGGCTTTTTCATTAATATGTTTTGTAATTTCATATTGATATTTTCGAAATTTATGTTGCAAAATTCTTGAAAAATATATAGATATAAACATCAGAATAATAATTAAAACAATTGCGAATATAATAGTTTTTAATAAATAATCTTTATACTCTTTATTTAATTCTTCTTTTTTGTCATTTATAGCTTTTTGCATATCATCTTCATAAAATCCAGTTCTTATCATCCATGACCAATTATCTAAACCTTTTACAAAACTTGTTTTTTTCATAGATTGTTCATTATCAGGCTTTTTATTTTGAATGTAACTGTAAAAACCTTCACCATTTTTTGCTATTTCTATTAAATCTTCAATAACTTTTTTTATTCCAACTGTATCATTATTTGTAACAGCATTTAGACCAATAAAATTTTTTCTAATATGACTTAAATAAATTGAGTCATAATTTATTATAAAAATATATCCATTGTCTCCAAATCTTATTTCTCTGATATT
The DNA here is from genome assembly GCA_964504855.1 of uncultured Aliarcobacter sp. Classification (GTDB taxonomy): domain Bacteria; phylum Campylobacterota; class Campylobacteria; order Campylobacterales; family Arcobacteraceae; genus Aliarcobacter. The sequence goes on along the minus strand of CAZDFZ010000013.1, from coordinate 14,751 downwards.
TTTTAAAACTTTTTCTTGTACTTCTTTTTCAAAATCTTCTAAATATTCACCTGCAGATAGATATAGGCTAGAAAAACTATAAAATTTATTCTCCTTTTAGTCCTTTTCTCATCGCTTCAATGACTGAATTATCAGCCTTTGTATTAGTAAAAAGTTCAAACGCCAATAAGCCTTGAAACAAAAGCATATCTTCACCATCTTTTATTTGACAATTATTTTCTTGTGCTAGAGCTAAAAATGGAGTAATTTTCCCATATACACAATCAAATGCAAAAGAGGCATTTTTAAGCACAGGTTCAAGTAACTCTTTAGGGCAAGGCAGATATTCATCTTTTAATCCAGCACTTGTAGAGTTCACAATCAAATCAAAATTTGAAAGCTCAAAACTTTCCCAAGTAGAGCATTTGATACCATTGTTTTTGAAAAAGTTAAGTTTTCCTTCACTTCTATTTAATACAACAACATTGATATTTTTTTCTTGAAGTGCCAAAGATATAGCTTTTGCAGTTCCTCCAGCTCCAAGTAAAAGTACATTTTTTACTTCACCAAAACTTTCAATAGCTTTTAAAAATCCAGGTGCATCAGTGTTGTAAGCTATTACTTTTCCATTTTCATTTATGTATGTATTTACAGCTTCGATTTTTTGAGCTATTCCTCTTATTTCATCGGCATTTGCATAGGCAAACTCTTTATGTGGAACAGTGATATTTGCACCTTTGTAGTTTGAAGCTAAAAAAACATCTTTTATAGTGCTTCCATCTTCAAGATGATGTTTATCATAGTTACCATCAAAGTTTATATGTTTTAATCCTGCATTTTGCATTTGAGGAGATTTTGAATGGGCAACGGGATTTCCGAATATTGCAAATTTTTGTGACATTTTTACCCTTTATTTTTGTGCTATTAGATTGAAAATAGGAAACTCTCTATCTTCTCTTTTATCAACTAAAACTATTTTATAATCAACTATTTTAAAACCATTATTTATAAGTATTTTTTTAAGTACATCTTTATCAAATCCATAGTGAAAAACACCATCATTATTATGTTTTTTATGAAATGATCCATCCTCTTTATCAAGATCATTTATACATAAATATCCATAGTTTGTTAAAGCTTTATATACCTTATTTGCGAACATATTTGTGTCTTTTATATGGTGTAATGACATATTTATAGCGATCAAATCAAACTCATCTTGTGGTAAATCTTCCATTTCGATATTATGTTTTACAGCTTTAATATTTGAAAAATTTGTATCTTTTACTTTTTTATTAAATTGCTCAACCATACCATCTGAGTTGTCCATTCCTAAAACGCTATTTGTTTCAGAACTAAGAGCAAATGATACAAGTCCCGTTCCACAACCATATTCAAGTATCTTTGCATCATTTTTTAGTCTTATAACTTCATTTATATTTTTTACACAAGCATTTGCAAGAGCAATACTAGCTGGTCTTAAATCCCAAGTTTTTGATGCTTCATCAAATCTATTCAAGTTTTATCCTAATGATTTTTTATTTGAATTATATCCAAAGGATATAAATGTGAAATTATTTGTATAAATAATAGAAGATATAAAAAGATAATATATAATATAAATTATTATTAAAATAGAAGGAAAAAGATGAAATCTATAAAAGATTTATTTAATAATGCACTATTACTTCATCAAAGCAATAAATTGGAAGAAGCAAGAGTTGCATATGAAGAGATATTAAAAATCAATCCTTTTCACTCAAATACATTAAGTTTATATGGACTTATTTTGAGTGATTTAAATCAAAAAGAGAGAGCTTTATTGTATTTAAAAAAGGCAATTAAAATTCAATCTAAATCGGTTTATTATGATAATTTAGGTGTTGGTTTAAAAAAGTGTAATAGAATTAATGAAGCTATAAAAGCATTTGAGCAAGCAATTATTTTCAAACAAGATAATTATAATGCTTATAATAATTTAGGATTGATTTATAATGAACAAAATAAATTAAATGAAGCTATAACTATGTATGAAAAAGCTATTGAAATAAATCCAAATTTTTCTGAAGCTTATTATAATTTGGGAGTTACACTTTTTTCTTTAAATCAAAATGATGAAGCTAAAAAAATGTATGAAAAAACTATATTACTAAATCCAAATGATTTAAGAGCATATAATAATTTGAGTTTAATTCTTGAAAAAGAAAATCAAATTGAAAAAGCTATTAAAGTATGTAAAAAAATATTATCTATTGATTCAAATTATTTGAAGGCATATTTAAATTTATATAGCTTTTATTTAAAACAAGAAAAGTTAGAAAAAGCTTCAAAAATATTTGAAAAGATTATTGAGCTTGGTAGTGAAATCATAGAAATTTATTTTAATCAAAGTCAGATATTACTTAAATTAGGAAAATTAGAAGAAGGTTTTAAATTATATGAATATAGAAAGAAGTTAGAAGATTCAGTAGAACGAAACTTCACACAATCATTGTGGCTATAGAAAGAATCCCTTAATGGAAAAACAATATTAATTCACACAGAACAAGGATATGGAGATACTTTACAATTTTATAGATATATCTCTATGCTAGTAAAACTTAATGCTAAAGTTATATTTGAAGTGGAAAAACCACTTTTATCTTTGATGAAACAAATTGGTGTTGAATGTGTAATAAAAGGTAGTAAATTGCCATTTTTTGATTATCATTGTCCATTGTTAAGTTTACCTTTTGCTTTTAAAACATCTCTTGAAACAATACCACCTATATTTCCATTAAAAATAAATCAGAAAAAAATAGATTATTGGAAAGAAAAATTTAAAATATTACTAAACTAAAAATAGGTTTAGCATGGAGTGGAAATAAAGAACATAAAAATGATCATAATAGAAGTTTATCTTTAGAAAAATTAATAAATTTTTTACCAAAAGAGTTTGAATATATCTCTTTGCAAAAAGAGATAAGAGATGAAGATAAAAGTGCTTTAGAAAATTCGAATATATCTTTTTTTGGTAATGAATTAAAAGATTTTGAAGATACAAGTGCTTTATTAGAAAATGTTGATTTAGTAGTAAGTGTAGATACAAGTGTGGCACATTTAGCTGGAACTTTAGGTAAAAAAACTTTTATATTATTACCATTTTCATCAGATTGGAGATGGATGTTAAATAGAGATGATTCACCTTGGTATCCAAGTGTAAAACTTTTTAGACAAAACGCTACTTGTGATTGGGATAGTGTTTTAAAGGATATGCGTAAAGATATAACTAAATTTTTTAAGCTTTAATGAAAATTTAGATAAGTTACATCAAAAATATAAAGATGAAATTATGAATCAAATTAAATACTATTTTACTACAACAAACGATGGAAATTTGGCTTATCATGTGGATGATATAAAAGAAAATGTGACTAAAAATAGAGAAGCTGTAGCAACTTTAATGAATTATAAAAATGAAGATTTAGTTTATATGAATCAAGTTCATGGAAATAATGTGGTAATTGTGGATGAAAACTCGCCAAAACTTATTGATAATTGTGATGGAATTATTACTAAAACAAAAGAGTTACCTCTAATGGTTATGGTTGCTGATTGTATTCCAATTTTATTTTTTGATGAAATAAAAGGTGTAATAGCAGCTGTTCATGCAGGTAGAAACTCAACTTTTTTAAAGATTGCACAAATAACAGCAAATAAAATGATGAATGAATTAGGTTGTCTTGCAAATAATATAAAAGTAATTATGGGACCAAGTATTCATACTTGTTGTTATGAGGTAAGTGATGAATTAGTAAATATTGTTAAAACATCTTTTGGAGAAAAATTTTGCAAAGGAAATAATATAGATTTACACGGAATTAATGTTAAACTTTTGGAAGAAGTGGGAATTAGGCATATACGAATTTCAGATATTTGTACAAAATGTTCAAATGAACCTTTTTATTCATTTAGAAAAAATCCTAAAACTGGGCGATTTGCAGGGATTATAAAATTATCTATTAATCAATAAAATGCTAGAATCCCAAAAAAATAAGTTTTAATAAAAATAGGATGAAAATGGAAGAGTATATACTTTTAATTGATACAGAAGATGCAAAGGGATTAGTTTATAATATCTCAAAAGTTCTTTTTGCAAATAACTTAAACATCGAGCAAAATGCTGAGTATGTAGATCCTGATACAAAAAAGTTTTTTATGAGAAGTATCGTTTCTGGAAAAGTTTCTAAAAATATTTTATTAAAAGAGTTAAAAGAAGTTTTACCAGATGGCGCTTCAATCAAATTAAATAAAAAAGAAAAAAAAGATGTTGTAATTTTAGCAACTAAAGAGTTCCATGTATTAGGTCATTTATTAATTAGATATATTGCAGGTGAATTAAATGCGAATATCAAAGCAGTTATTGCAAACCATGACCATTTAAAAGATTTAGTTGAAAAGTTCAATATTCCTTTTACTTGTATTAGTGCTGATGGATTAAGTCGAGAAGAGCATGAAGATAAGATGATAGAAAAAATCTCTGAATATGAGCCTGAATTAATCGTACTTGCAAAATATATGAGAATTTTAACTCCAAAATTTGTAGAGACTTTTCCTAAAAAAATATTAAATATCCATCACTCATTTTTACCAGCATTTATTGGTGCAAATCCATATAAACAAGCCCATGAAAGAGGTGTTAAAATCATCGGAGCAACAGCTCATTATGTGACAAATGATTTGGATGAAGGTCCGATTATTTTCCAAGATGTTGTAAGAGTTGACCATAGTTATTCTTGGGAAGATATGAGAAATGCAGGAAGAAATGTAGAAAAAATTGTACTTTCAAATGCTTTTGAACTTTTATTAAATGATAGAGTTTTTGTACACGGTAATAAAACGGTAATTTTATAATGTTTAATATAGTTTTACACGAACCACGAATCCCTGGAAATGTGGGAACAATAGGAAGACTTGCATTTGCACTTAATTGCACACTACATCTAATCAAACCTTATGGATTTGGAGAGATTACTGAAAAAGAAGTTAGACGTGCAGGTCTTGATTATTGGTTTGATTTAGATGTGAGAGAATATGAAAATATTGAAGATTTTTGGGCAAAAAATCCGTTTAATGATAGACACTTTTTTGCAACTACAAAAACAAAACAAGTTTATTTTGATGCAAATTATGAAGTAGGGGATTATTTTTATTTTGGAAGAGAAGATGCTGGACTTCCACAATCTATCTTAGATAAAAGTGCTAAAACTTGTATCACTATACCTATGACAAATAATGCAAGAAGCTTAAATATTGCAAATTCAGTTTCAATCGTTGCTTACGAAGCATTAAGACAAAACTTTAAAGATTTTAATTAACACAAATTTAACACTTATTTTATATACTCAAAGCAAAAAGGAAAATCTTTGTATAAAATCCTAATTTTAGAAGATGATGAACTTTTTGCTACAACTCTTGAAGATTTCTTAACTGATGAAGATTTTGAAGTTGATATTGCAAATGATGGGCAAGAGTGCTTAGAACTTAACTTTAAAAAAAACTATGATTTATATATCTTTGATATAAATGTTCCAAAAATAAATGGTTTAGAGCTTCTAGAACAATTACGAAAAAGTCAAGATAATACACCTACTATTTATCTAACTTCTTATAAAGACAAAGATACTTTACAACAAGCTTTTTTAAATGGTTGTGATGATTATTTAAAAAAACCAGTTGATTTAGATGAGCTACTTTTACGAATAAAAGCACTTTTAAAAAGAAATAAAAAACAATTTGATTCAATAAATCTATCAAAAAATATAGTTTTTAATCCTTTAAATAAAAGAGTTTACGAAGATGATGTTGATTTGAATCTTTCTATAAAAGTATTAGAACTTTTGGAATTATTTATAGAAAATAGGGGAGATATTGTAACAAAAGAGATGATTATTTCAAAGCTATGGAGCGCAAGTGAAGAGTATAGTGAAGGCTCAATTAGGGTTTATATTAATCAAATAAAAAAATTATTAGATAAAGATTCTATTATAAATATCAAAGGAGTAGGATATAAAATTGAATTCTAAAAAAAGAGAATTTTTAATTTCTATTTCAATAATTTTCACATTTTCATTGATTATTGTTCTGTTTTTAAACTATTTTCTTATTTCAAGATTTGGACTAAATCAAGAAAATTTTATTTATATTGTTATACCTTTGGTTGTGGTGGGACTTGGAGTATTTTTGAGTTTTTCTATATCTATTTTAAAGCCTTTATTTAAAAGTGATGAGAAATTAGAACAAAGTATCAAAGAGACCATACATGAATTGAATATTCCTGTTTCAACTATCAAAATGAACACACAACTTTTAGAAAAAACTATAAGTGATGAAAAGAGTTTGAAACGACTTGAACGAATCAAACAAGCTAGTAATAATCTTCTAAAACTATATGAAAATATGGAATATGATATTAAAAAAGAGATAGATAAAATTGATAAACAAGAGATTTATTTAGATGAATTAGTAAAAAATTGTGTTGAAAAATTTGATGATATAAAAAAAGATACAAAGATTTTTGTGGATGTTCCTAAAATCAAGCTTTTTACAGATATAAATGGATTTGAAAAAGTTATCGATAATCTTATTTCAAATGCATTAAAATATAATATAAATGAAAATCCAATAGTAGAAATAAAATACAAAGATAATATTTTTTCAGTTTTTAATACAGGTGAAAAAATAGATACAAAAAATCTTTTTATTGTTTTTGATAAATATTTTCAGGAAAACTCTTCAAAAGATGGTTTTGGACTTGGTCTTGCTCTTGTAAAAGAGTTTTGTGATAAAAATAAGATTTCTATAAATATTGATACTTTAGAAAACGGTAATAGATTTAATTTAAATTTGAAAAATTTGTGATAAAAATAGAGTAAAATTTTTTACTCTATTTATAAAAAATCACTCATAAAAAGAGTCAATGTTTTTTTTGTGTCTATGCGCCCATTCTTCAAAACTAAGAGTTGCTTCTTTTTTAACTTTTTCTTTACACTCTTGATATATCTCTTCTGCTCTATCTTTTGGAATAACAGCGATTCCTTCTTCATCTGCAACTATTATATCACCAGGATTTACACTTATTCCACCTGCTGTGATTGGTGTGTTTACTGGAACAGCTTGTTTTTTAGATCCTGGCATTGCTAAAACACCACGTCCAAATATTGGAATTTTATTTTCTCTAATCTCTGCAATATCACGTACAACTCCATCAATCACAAAACCTACAATGCCTCTTTTAAAAGCAATATTTGCTACATTTCCGCCAATAACCGCATAATCCATCGTATTTGATTGTGCTACAATTATAGATCCAACAGGTGCTTCATAAATAGCTCTATGAAGGGCTAGATTTTCACCAGCAACCATATTTACTGTAAATGCAGGTCCTGAAATTCTAGGAATATTTGGCCAAAGTTCTCTCATTCCAGCATCCATAAAACTTTCTCTTTTTAAAGTTCCCGCATAATCACAAGGTGAAATTTCACTAAATTTTTGATAATCCACATATTCTCCTTACTATTGATAGGGAATATTACACTATTAAAATAAAAATTTCCATAGATAAACCAAATACTTAGAAAATGAATAATACAATTGTAAAACAATAAAAAGAAAAGATATGTCAAATACAAAAAATACAAAAACACTCCATCCTAGAAATTCTCACAATAATAGATATGATTTCAAAGAACTAATTAAAACTAAACCAGAATTAAAAGAGTTTGTAAAGCCAAATAAATATGGAGATTTATCAATAGATTTTGCAAATCCAGAAGCTGTAATTTCGCTAAACAAAGCTTTATTGGCTCATTTTTATGGAATTAAAAATTATACAATTCCAAATGGATATTTATGTCCGCCAATTCCAGGACGAGCTGATTATATTCATCATATTGCTGATTTACTAGCAACTTCTAACAATGGAATTATTCCTAAAGGAAAAAGTGTAAAAGGTTTAGATGTGGGAATAGGGGCGAATGGTATTTATGCCATAATTGGTTCTAGTGTTTATAATTGGGATTTTGTAGGAAGTGATATTGAAAATGAATCCATAACATCTGTTGAAAATATTGTAAATTCAAATGAATCTTTGAAAGAAAAAATTAAATGTAGGCTTCAAACAAATCCTGAAAATATTTTTTCAGGAATCATAGCTAAAGATGAATTTTTTGATTTTACCCTTTGTAATCCACCTTTTCATAAATCATTAAAAGATGCAATTGATGGAAATAAAAGAAAAGTTCAAAATTTAACAAAAGAAAAAACTGCAATTAGCGCTTTAAATTTTGGTGGGAAAAACAATGAACTTTGGTGCAAAGGTGGAGAAATAGTATTTATAAAAAATATGATAAAAGAGAGTTTAGAGTTTAGAAATAATGTTTTTTGGTTTAGTACACTTGTATCAAAAAAAGAGAATCTTCCACTAATTTATAAAGCACTAGAATCTATTAAACCTACACAAATAAAAACTATAAATATGTCTCAAGGGCAAAAAATAACAAGAATTGTAGCTTGGAGTTTTTCTAATAAGGCTAAATAATGAGAAAGATTTAAATCAACTTATATTCTATAGGTATTTGAATTTCTATACTTTTATTTGTTTTAGGAAACTCTTTTGAAGCCTCTTCAATAGCTTCAATTGTTGAACTTTGTAAAAATTTATGCCCATCAATGATTGTAATATCTTCTACACTTCCATTTTCTGTAATTTTGAATTTTACTATAACTGTTCCTTCAATTAAAAGTTTTTTGGCTTTTGAAGGGTAGGTTACGTTTTTATTTATAGAATCTCTAATTTGAGATAAATATTTATCTAAATACTCTTTTTTCTCATCAATTACAGGTTTTGTTGAAGTAGTAGTTTGTATTTCAGTAGAAGAAGATTGGTTTTGTGTTTGTTTTTGAGTAGATTCATTAGTTTCACTTTTTTGTGTTAATTCTTCTTTTGCTATCTCTTTTGTTTCTATTTTTTTAGTAATTGTTGTTTTTTGTTTTTCAATAGGTTTTTCTATTTGCTTTTCAACTATTTTTTTTGTTTCTTTTTTTTCTTCATTAATAGGTGTTTTTTCTTGCTGATTTTGTTCTATTTTGTTTTCTGATTCTAGTTCAATATGATTTAAAGATATGCTTTTAGGTTCATTTTCAATATCTATAATTTTATTATTTGTGAATATATAAAAAATTCCAATTGCAAAAATGGTATAAAATAAAAAAGCTATAAAGAATGAATTTAGATATCTATTCATTTCTTTGTAACTATAGAAATATTTGAGTAATCATGTTTTTTTAACATATCAAGAATTGATACAAATAGTTCAAATTTTGCATTTTTATCACTATTTATGTGTATAGGTGTCTCTTTAGGAAATTGTAAAATATGTTCTTCTATTTTGTTAAAACCTTCAATAAGATTATTACAATACATTGTTCCATCTTCTTTTATTACAATGATTATTTCCTTATCCACTTTTAGATTATTAGCATTTATTGCACTTGGAAGTGATATTGGAATTATTCCCTTTGCTATAAAAGTAGAAGTCATTAAAACAATAGTTAAAAGTACAAGTAATACATCAATAAATGGTATTACATTTATTGAATCAAACTTCTTCAGCTTCATATTTACTCTCTAATACTTCTGCAAATCGTCCTAAAATATTGTAAAAAATTTGTGATGCAATGGCAACAACAAGTCCAACAGCCGTTGCTTTTAAAGCAAGTGCAAGTGAGCTCATAATTTTTGAAGCATCAATATCACCATTTCCCATAGTCATAAATGTAAGCATGATTGCTAATACAGTTCCAAGAAGTCCTATATATGGAGCATTTGAAGCAATAGTTCCTATGATTGTAAGATGTTTTGTCAAAGCAATATCTAGTGCTTTTTTATTTTTATATATTTCTAAATTTATATTTTTGTAAAAGATAATTCTTTCAATAAAAAACCAAAAAGATATAAAACTCATAAACACTAACAGTGCAATAACTCCATAATCTACAAGGTTTTTTAATAACTCTATATTCATTTATTTTCCATTTCTTCAAAAGTTATATTTATTATAAGATGTTAATATTAATTTTCTGTTAATTATGCATTTGATAAAACAAATTTCACAAAAATACACAATTAATTGCAATAATATTTAAAATATAAATATAAAAAAGAGTAAAAATATGAAAATTATAATGTTAATAGTGTTGTTATGTATGCAAGTATTTAGCTGGGATTTTAATTATCAAGAACTTTCTTCTGATGAAATAGAACTTACAAACAAGCTTATTAAAATAGGAAATCCTCATGGCTTGGGTTTAGAACTTGCAGCTATTGGAATAGTTGAAACAAGATTAGGAAAGTTTGGTTCAAATAATAGATATATTTGTGGAATTCATCAAATTAATACAAATACAGCTTTAAAAAGAGTTGGTAGCAATGGAAATAAAAAAGCATTATGTAATGAATTAAATACTAATGAAAATCTTAGTTCTATTTTCGCACTAAATGAATTGATTTATTGGAAAAAATACACAAAAAATAATCTATCACAAATGATAACAAACTACAATTCAGGATTTGAAAAATCTGACCATAGCAAAGAGTATTTACGAAGATTTAATATTGTTTATAATGAATTAAAAAAGATAAATATGCAAGAAAAAATTAGTAGTTAAAAAACTACTTTATTTTTTCCTGTACGTTTTGCTTCATAAAGTAGATTATCACTTCTTAACATAAAACTTGATTCATCATCATTTTCTGAAAATTGAGCTACTCCAAAACTTGCAGTAATATTTAACGATTTGCTACTAATAGTTTGAGCAATTATTGAATTTCTTATTTTATTAGCTGTTGTTACTGCTCCAGCTAAATTTGTTTGAGGTAAAAGTACTAAAAATTCTTCTCCTCCCCATCTAACACTAATATCTTGTTCTCTAACACTATTTAATGTGATATTTGCAACTTCTTTTAAAACTTCATCACCTGTTAAATGGCTATAATTGTCATTAATTTGTTTAAAATTATCTAAATCAAAAATTACCATTGATAAGTCATTTCCATATCTCTTAGCTCTTTTTATCTCTTTTGAATAGATATCATCAAACTTATTTCTATTAAATAATCCAGTTAATTTGTCATGACTTACTTGATATTCTAATAGATTTGATTTTTCTTTAAGTTTTGTAATATCAGTTAATGAAAAAACATAATAGTCACTTTTATTTTCATAATAATCAACATTTATTGCAAAAATTCTTTCTTCTTGTGTTTTATCTTTTATTTTAACAATTCTATCAATTTCAGGTAAATCTTTTATATATTTAATCCAAGATTCTTCTTTTTTAATTTGTTCTTTAGAAATAAAGCCAAACTCTTCTTCAAAAAAATCAAAAATATTTGTTTGAGTTAAAATAAATTCATTAAAATCTAATACTCCAAAAAAATCTAAAAATTTTTTATTAACATTTGTAATTTTTTCTTTACTTGTAACAATTATAATATTATCCTGAGCATCTAAAATAGACTTTATTTTACTTACTTCTTGTTCTATTTTACTCTCTAATGATAAGTTTAGTTCTATAAGTTTTCTTTTTAAAATAATAGGTTCCATAGCTTTTATAATGCTTTCTACTAACTGATATAAATCAATTGGTTTCATAGCATAAGTAGTAACCCCAATTTCAATTGCTCTTTTTAAAAAATTTGTATCATTATGTGCACTTGTAATTACAAGAGGAATTTCATTATGTATGTTTTTAATAGCTTCACACATTGATAAACCATCTAATTTAGGCATATTTATATCTGTTACAACTAAATCTATATCATCTTTATGCTCTTCAAATATTTGAAGACCTTCTTGACCATCTTGTGCTACATAAATTTTTTTTAACAAAGAAGATAATAACTTAGCTGTAAATCCTCTAACATCATCCTCATCTTCAACATATAAAACAGAGATTGTTTTTAAAATTTCTTTATTCATTATTTTTATCCATGTCTTTATTATATCCAAAAATCTCTGGAATAGGAATTGGAGCTGAAAAAAGATATCCTTGGGAATAATCACTTACTAATTCTTTTACTATTTTAAATATTTCTTCATTTTCCACATATTCTGCAATAGTTTTTAGATTAAGATTTTTTGCAAACTCTATAATGGTTTTTGTGATTTTGTAAGAATTTTGATTAGTTGCTATATTTTTTATAAGAGAAGCATCAATTTTTAAGTAATCAATATTCATTTTTAGTAAATGTTCAAAATTTGAGTATCCAGAACCAAAATCGTCAATTGCAACTTTACATCCCAAAGATTTTACCTCTTCAACAAATGAGATTAAAAGATTATAATTTTTTATATTTGAATCTTCTAATATTTCAAATACAACTCTATTGGTAATATTATATTTTTTTGTTAAATCTTTTATAAAATCAAGGAAATCAGGGTTTTCTATATCTTCATATGAAATATTTACTGAAAATTCAAAGGGTAAATTCTCAAATTGTTGAAATGATTTTTCTAAAACAATTTTTGTAAGTTTTGTATATTGATTTGACTTTTTTGAAATATCTAAGAAAAAGAAAGGAGCTATTACTTTCCCATCTTCATCTATTAATCTTACTAAACATTCATATTTATCAACTTTTAGAGTTTGATTATTTACAATAGGTTGAAAAAATACTTTGATGTTATCATTTATAAATGCAGATTTGAGTTTTTTAGTCCAATACATATTTTTTTCATATTCTTGAAATTTATCAAGTTCATCATAAAAGATAATAAAATCTTTATGATCTTTTTTTGCTGATTGTAAAGCAATATCTGCAGTTATTAGTTTGTTATTTTTATTTGAAAACGAGATACCTGCTGTAATTCTGATATCCATTTCATATAATTTATAAATAAATACGGTTTTATATACTTCATCAATTATATTTTTAATTAATTCTATAAATTCTTTTTTACAATCTTTTGTATTTGTAATACAATAATTATCTGAAGGAAATTTATACAATTTTAAATGATTTCCTTCTTTTTTTACATATTCTTGTATTAATTTTGCAACATCAATTAGTACAGAATCTCCAACTTTATGCCCATAAAAATCATTAACTTCTTTAAAAGAATTTATATTGAAAAGACATACGGCTTCTAAGACTAAATTACTAGATTGTAATTCATCGATTAATTTTGCTCTATTTGGTAATTTTGTTAAATTATCTGTATATAAAAGTTTAAAAAGTTCATGCTTATGTTCTATTTCATGTCTAATATCATGTAAAATAATAATTGATGTATTATTATGAGTTAAATCAATTTTTTGAAGAGAGAAATATTTTTTTATATTTTTACTTTTAATACAAACTTTTATATTTTTATTTTCTATTTCATCAAATGTATCGGTGAAATCACTAACACATCCTTTTTCTTTTTCAAAAATATCTTTAATATTTTTATATTTAGAATTTATTTCTTCTATTGAATTACAATTTAAAAGTTTAAAAAAATGATCATTAGAAAAAATAACTTTTTCTTGATCTACAGAAAAAATTGGATAGTTAATATTATTTATTATTGAATTTGAAAATTCTTCTTCTTTTTTTTCAACTAATTTTTTACTAATTATGTTTGTATAATATTTAATTTTTAAAATTAATTTATCTAAATCTAAAGGTTTATATAAAATATCTTCTTTTTCAATTATAGAAAACTTTTTTAAATGAATATCGGAATCTACTAGAAAAATTGTATGAATATTCTTTTCTAGAGATTCTTCATAAATACTAAAATTATTATGAACATTGATATCAATTATAACTAAGTCAGTATATTCAAGTACATCATTAATATCATCATCTTCACAATAAAGAGTAATATTAACATTCTTTAATATTTTAGATGCATATTCTTTTAAATCTATAAACTGCTGTTTTTCATCAGTTACAATTACTACATCATAATGCATTAACTACCTTGATATAAAATTTTAATTATTAAAGTTTTCCATAAAATTACTTTTAAATTACTTTATTTAAAAAAACTTGATTTTATAGATATTAAAAAGTTATTTTCCAAAAATTCTAATTGCATTATTTAAATCTTCTTGTGTATCAATACCAAAAGATTTAGAATTTACTTTTACCATTGCTATTTTATGACCATTATCTATTGCCCTTAATTGCTCAAGTTTTTCAATATTTTCAAGTTTAGATGAAGGTAATTTACAAAATTCATTAAGTGATTTTTTAGTAAATCCATAAATTCCTAGATGTCCACTATAACTTGAAACTTCGTGATGATCTCTATGATATGGAACTTTAGCTCTTGAGAAATAAATAGCATTTGAATGTTCATCAAGCACAACTTTTACGTGATTTGGATCATCTGCAAGTTCAGAGCTAATCTCTTTAAAACATGAAGTTATCATAATATCTTCATTATTTTCTTTTATTTGTTTTACTCTATTAATTACTGCTTGAACTACTTCAACTTCAATAAAAGGTTCATCACCTTGAACATTTACAATAATTTCATCTTCACTTAAATTTAAAATATTCACAGCTTCATTTATTCTATCTGTTCCGCTATTATGAGAACTTGATGTCATAACTGCATCAAAGCCATGGGCTGAAGCTAAGTCTATAACTTCTTGAGAATCTGTAGCAATTACAACTTTATCAAGAGAGCTTACTTGCTTTGCAGTTCTAATTACCATTGGTAATCCTAAAATATCAAC
>CAZDFZ010000012.1:0-17357 GCA_964504855.1 uncultured Aliarcobacter sp. | reverse complement strand
AGTTGTAATGAAGCCCTTAAATAAGGACTTCGTTTGGTTTTTCAGGAGTGACTAATTACTATAAAATTCAATATTTTTTTGTAATCTTCAAATATGAGATTAAAATTTTTTACATTATCATCAACAATAATTAATGAATTTTTATTAAGAAAATTTCCTATTTTTAAATAAAATTCATCACTATCAAAAAAAGGAACAACTTTAAAATTCTCTTTTTTTAATGCAATTGCATATTTAAATTGTTCAACACTATTTGAACACATTATTAATATATTTTTTTCATCAGATTCAAATTTATTTATTACTTCTTTTTTGTTAATAAATCTATCTTCTTTTCCAAAAATTTTATTTGGTATATTCTTTGGTATAGTTAATGTAAAAATAGTTCCTTGTGAAAATTCACTATTTACTTCTAACTTGCAACATAATAAATTTGCTAATTCTTTTGAAATGGTTAAACCAAGTCCTGTTCCACCGAATTTTCTTGTTCTTGAATCATCTATTTGGTTAAATCTATCAAAAATATTTAATAAATCTTTTTGCTCAATTCCTATTCCAGTGTCAATCACTTCTACTTGAATAAAATCATTAAGTTCTTTAATTGTCAATTTTACATAACCTTTTGAAGTAAATTTAATTGCATTACTTAGAAGGTTTTTTATTATTTGTGATAGTTTATTACCATCACTATTTATATCAAAATTAGATCCTATAATTTCTCTTTTTAAATCTATTTCTTTTTGTTTACACACCTCTTCTAAAGAATCCAATAAATCACCTAAAAGATTATTTAAATCAAATTCTTCATTATTTACAACTAAAACTCCAGCTTCTATTTTAGAAATATCTAAAATATCATTTATTAGATTTAATAAATCATCTGAACATTTTTTTATAATATTCATATTTTTTATTTGACTTTCATTTAATAAATTATCTTTATTTCTTGCCATAATAGAAGAAATAACAGTAATCGAATTTAAGGGAGTTTTTAATTCATGGCTCATATTTGCTAAAAAATCATCTTTTGTTTTGTTAGCTTTTATCAACTCTTTTTTTTGTTCTTTTAAAAACTTATTAGTAAGTTCTAATTTTTCAAAATTAATGCAAGCATTTACACTTATATTTAATTTAGGAATTAAACTTTCAAACATAGATACAAAGAAACTACAATCAGCATCCATATTTCTTGATACTAAAAAAATAATTCCATTATCTAAATTTATTTTTAATACTTTTATCCCTTCTTCATTTATTAATTCCAAAGAATTTTTATAATCTTTATACTTATTTGAATCAAAATTACTAAGTCGTCCTAAACTATCGATTTTTACATATTCCTTAGACTCAGTTAACAAAAGAAATTCAGAATAAATTGCATAAGATTCACTAATAAATGTTCTTAAAACTTCATGTATCATCTCTTTTAGATTTATACTATTTCCAATTGAACTATGACATTTATAAGCAATAGCAAGTTGTTCTATTAACACAGTACTCCAATCACGCAAGTTTTATTATAAAAATTAATATACTCATTTCCATTATTGGCTATTTCACCTAAAGTTAATGCACCAAAAAGATTTTTTGTAGGGTTTATACTCTTTTTTATTTCAACTAATTCATCAATAAATTTATCACCCAATGAAATAGATCTAGAAATACAATCAAATAATATTACATTATATTCTTGAACATCACACTCTAAATTTTTCATAGCTTTTTTAATAGCTAATTGAGAAGATTTAATAAGATTTTCATCTTTACCTTTTAAAATATTTATCGTAGAATTTAAAGGGATTTCACCAACTAAAACAATATTATTATCTTCATCAACTAATATTGGATCTCGTACAATTATCTCTTTATCGTACTTTACAATTCCCAAAGGATAGTATTTTGCAATATCAAAAAAATTATCATCCCCAAACTTCATGCCAGAATCTTTTTCTACTACATTTTTATAAACTTCAAAAGCATTTTTGAAATTTAAAGTTTTTAAAATATTTTTTTGAGATGAAGTGGTTAAAAATGGACCTTCAAGATATTCCCAACCATTTTGAATTCCTAAACTTAATCTTTTGTTTAGAGTTATTATAATTGCAGCATCTTTAAGAATTTTATATTTTGTAAAAATAACTGGTTCTCTTTCAAATGTCATTTTTCCAGCACCACCGCCAATTATTTGACTATTTTCTGGTGTATTCTGAAATAAACTATCTAAAAAATCAGTAATATAAGAACTAAGTCCATCTACTAGAACTACTAGTGATTTACTCTGTTTAAAAAAGGATTGTTCAATTGTAAAATTGCTTAAGTCTTCAACTAAGAAAAAATCATTATCTTCATCTAAATCGCAAGAAATAACTCCTTTATTGAAATACTCTTCGTTATAAACAATAAAAGGAACTATTGCTCCTGCTAATTCTCCTTGATATTTTTCCAAAAGTTCAAGTTCAAAATTTGTATATTCTGCAACTAATAAAAGTTTTTTACCAGTACTGTTTTTATTATTATCTAAAAAATCATTTATACAACGGTAATAAATTCCTTCTTTCATTTTAGTACCTTATTTTCAATTATTTTATTATATAAAAAAAAGGTACTAGAATAGTATCATTTTATAAATTCTACTACATCTTTTTGAGTTTCTCTTAACTGTAATGATTGTTCATTTAGTCTATATCCAAAAGGTAAAATACAAGATACTTGATATTTTGATAAATCCAAATTTAAAACTTTTTCAACATTATCTTTTTCAAATCCTTCAATTGGACAAGAATCAATACCTTTAATTGCAGCAGCTGTCATCATATTTCCCATAGCAATATATGTCTGTTTTGCTGTCCATGAATAAATTTTTTCATCACTACTTAAAGTATTTGATAAATGAGAAGCATATAATCCCATGTAAAAATCAAGTTTATCTTGTGGCATTTCTCTTCTTTTAAATTTTCTTTCAACTTCACCTGATTCTGGTTTAACAGCATCAATTACAGCTAAAATAATCACTAAATGAGAACAAGTTGTAATTTGAGGTTGATTCCAACAAAATGGTTTTAATTTTTCTTTTAAATCATCATTTGTAATAACCAAAAATTTCCAAGGTTCCATTCCAAAAGATGAAGGTGATTTTCTCCCTGCTTCTAAAATATAGCTTATATCTTCATCACTAACTTTTTTTGTATCATCAAATATCTTACATGCATGTCTAAAATCCATAGCTTCCATAAATGTTTTTTCCATAATTTTTCCTTTATTTTAATTTAAATTATTACTATTTTTTTTCTTTTTTAAACCATTAAAATTAAATAATACTACTGATAAAAAAGATAAACAACAACCTATTATTGTCGAAAATTCTATTTGCTCATTATAAGCAAATATACTTGATATAATTGCTCCAATAGGAACAATAAACATAAAAATACCTGTATTGTGGGCTCCTATTTTACTAGCTGATATAAAAAATATTGCTGTTGCAAAAGTTCCAGAAAGTAATCCAACAAACAAAATATTTATCCAAAATACAAAATCAAAATTTGTAATTTCAAAAGGATGATAAGGTAATGCAAAAAACATATTTACCAATCCTGTAACAAAAAAAACAACCAATGTATAAAACATCGGCTTAACTCTATTAGCAACTTTTTGAGTCAAAATTGTAACTAAAGACCAAACAAAAGCAGCACCTAAAAAATATGAACTATTTACATTTAAAAAATCTAATCCATTTATTGGAATATTAAGAAGTATAACTGCTCCTAAAAATCCAATACAAAGTGCAATAATTTGCCTTTTATTTACTACAGTTTTAAAAATAATAATAGATAAAATATATGTAATTAAAGGAACTAAAGAAGTTACCATAGTTCCACCATATCCAGCATCTCCATGTGATAATCCTGCAAAAAAAAGATAACTAAAAGTTGCTGTTAATATACCTGATATAGTCATATAAATTAAACCTATTTTATCAGTTTTTAAAGGCTCTTTTAGGTACCAAATAACTGGTAACATTCCTATTAAAGATATTGCGTATCTCCAAAATGATGAAATTTGTGCATTAGAGTGTTCAACTGCTGCTTTACCTGAAGTCCATGCAACTCCCCAAATTAACATAGCAATAACCATACCAATAAAAT
The DNA here is from genome assembly GCA_964504855.1 of uncultured Aliarcobacter sp. GTDB lineage: Bacteria > Campylobacterota > Campylobacteria > Campylobacterales > Arcobacteraceae > Aliarcobacter. Next base: position 13,212 of record CAZDFZ010000012.1, on the reverse strand, counting down.
ATTTTATTTTATTTTTATCCATTTTTATTTACTTTCAAAATTACTTAAAATGCTCTTTTATATGATTTATTAATTATCTCTTTTTTATCTAATTCATTTGCCATTTCAAAAGTTAAATTTGGATTTTTTAATAATTCTCTTCCATATGCTACATAATCACAATACTCTTCTTCTAATAATTTTTCACCTTCAGTTCCTGTTGTAATTAATCCAACTGCAATTACAGGAATATTTACAACTTGAGTTATTGCTTTTGCAAAATTTGCTTGATATAAAGGCTCTATTTTTGGTGTTTTATTAGGTTTTATTTGATTTCCACCACTTGAAACATGAATAGCATTTACACCTATTTTTTCAAGTTCTTTTGATAAATAAATAGAATCCTCTATATTCCATCCATCATTCATCCATTCATCTGCACTAATTCGTACAATCAAAGGTAAATTTATACTTTGTTTTATTTCTTTAGCAATTTCAAGTGTTAATCTACATCTATTTTCTAAACTTCCCCCATAAATATCATCTCTTTTATTTGTAAGTGGAGATAAAAATTCACATAATAAATATCCATGAGCAGCATGTAATTCAATTGCATCATAATCTGCTTTTTTTGCTCTAATTGCCGCTGTTACAAAAAGTTTTTTAATATTTAATATATCTTCAAGAGTTGCTTCTACTGGCAATTTATAAGGTAAATCATCACTAAAAGCAATTTTACTAGGAGCTATAGGAGTAGAATTAACTACTTCACTTTTTCTTCCAGCATGTGCCAATTGAATAGCTGTTTTAGCACCAAAATAATGACATTTTTTATTCAATTTTTTATGTTTTTTAATATGTTCATCACTCCAAAGACCTAAATCATTACTCGAAATTCTTCCTCTTGCCTCAACAGCAGTTGCTTCAACAATAATTAATCCAACACCACCTAATGCCCTACTCACATAATGATAATGATGAAAAGGCTTTATCTCACCACTTTCATCACTTTTATACATACACATAGGTGCCATAATTATTCTATTTCTTAGTTGTAAATTTCCAATATTTCCATTTCTAAATAAAAAATTCAATGTTTATTCCTTTTTATTTTTTTAAGACCTTATAGAAAATTTTTACTTAATAAATTCTCAAATTTTTCTAATTCACCATTTAAATCTAAATCACCTTTAAAAATATCATGCACAGAATAAGTTTGAAGTTGTTCTAATCCACAAAATTGAAAAGTTTTATGAACAGCAACATGAGCTTCATCTAAAGTTAAACCATCAAAAAAACCATTTTTATTTGAAAATTCTGATATAGGACAATTATATGTCAAAGATAACATATATTTTTTCCCAGTCAATAACCCACCACTTCCATAAGTTTTACTTTCATCGCTTCTACTTCTTCCATCACTAGAATAATGTATTCCTTGAGTAAATGTCTCATCTATATATTTTTTTGCAATCCAAGGACAACTCATCCAATAAACTGGATATTGGAATAAAATATAATCTGCCCATTCAAACTTGTCACATTCTTCTTTAATATCATACCCCTTTTCAATATGAGTTTGTTTTACTTCAAAATTATTTTTAACAAAAAAATCATTAGCCTTATCAATAAAGTGTTGAGTTAATTCGCCCTTAGCAACATTATCATAATATTGATGACCATTAATTATTAATACTTTTTTCATCTTTACTCCTTTATATTGTTCGGAAATTATATTGTTAACAAACTTAATTTACTCTTACTTTACTTTAGGTAAGTAATAGAAATTAATTTTCTTTATGTTATAATTTGTACGAAAAATTAAGGAAATAAATATGTATTATATAAATGATAAAGAGTATAGATGTTCAGTTGCTGTTACCCTTGATATTTTTAATGATAGATGGAAGTTAGCAATTATTTGGCATTTATTAGATGGAGATAAAAGATTTAAAGATTTACATGAAATCATAAGTGAAATCACGCAAAAAACTCTAACTGTAAAATTAAAAGAGTTAGAAGAAAAAAATATTATTCACAGAGAAGTATATGCTGAAGTTCCACCAAAAGTAGTATATAGCTTAACTCAAGCTGGTAAAAATCTAAAATTTGTTTTAGATGAAATGCATAAATGGGGAATAAATTATGTGCAAGAATTTGGAAAAGTAACAAACGAAAATTTATGTGAAGGAAATATTTGTAACTAAAATGGAAAATTTTGCTCTAATACTTATTGCAATTACAATTGGTTATATAATTCAAAGATTAAATATATTTTCAAAAGAAGCAGCAACTATTTTAAATCAATTTGCAATTTATATCTCGCTTCCTGCAATGATTCTTTTACAAGTTCCAAAATTAACTTTTTCTATAGATAGTTTAATTCCTATTATTATTGCATGGAGTGTAATGATATGTAGTGCTATTTTAATTTTACTATTTTCTAAATTTTTTTCATTTTCAAAGGAAGTTACAGGTTCACTAATGCTTGTTTCCATTTTGACAAACAGTTCATTTTTGGGAATTCCAATAATAAATGCTTATATGGGAGAAAGCGCTTTACCATATATTTTAGTTTATGACCAATTAGGAACTTTTATCGCATTTGCATTATATGGAACTTTTATTGTTTCATATTATTCAAATAAAAAAGAGATTAGTTTTAAACTCTTTACACTAAAAATAATTACTTTTCCGCCACTTATATCATTAATAGTTGCTTTACTTTTAATGGGAGTTGAGTTTCATCCTATTATTTCAAAGGTTTTAAATTCATTTGCAAGTACAATTGTACCCATTGCTCTTGTTGCAGTTGGACTTCAACTACAGTTTAAATTACCAAGGGAAGATTTAAAACCATTTAGTGTTTCTTTATTTGTAAAACTTATATTTGCCCCAATCATAGCTATTTTAGTTTGCAAAATTTTTGGTTGGAATAATCAAGCATCAATGGTTTCAATAATGGAAGCCGCAATGGCTCCTATGATAACAGCAGGTGCTATTGCAGCTATGGCAGGACTTGCACCTAGATTAAGCTCTGCTATTGTTGGATATGGTATTTTGATTTCTTTTGTAACTACAGGATTTTTATTTAAGATAATAAATTGATTATTTTTTACATATGAAAGAGTAAGAGAATAAATTTTCTTATTCTTTTAGTTATTTCTGTTGAATTCATCTCTTCCGAAGAAATTTGTTTTATTTGTATCAACTACCATTTTTGTAGCCATTTCATCATTTTGCTCTGCTACTTCTCTTGTTTCTTGAGCTTTTAAAGCATTTTGTTGAGTTGCTCTATCTAAATCTGCAACTGCTACATTTACTTGCTCAATTCCTCTTTCTTGCTCTTTTAAAGAACCTGAAATGTTTTCAATAATAACTTTTGTTTTTTGTATATTTTCATTTAAAATATCATACTCTTTTATCATTTCTGTTGATGCAATTTTTCCATTATTTGCTTCTGTTGTAGCACTTCCAACCAAAAGTTTTATTTCTCTTGCTGCATCTGCACTTCTACTTGCTAAATTTCTTACTTCTGCCGCAACAACAGCAAATCCTTTTCCAGCTTCTCCTGCAGTTGCTGCTTCAACAGCTGCATTTAATGAAAGAATATTTGTTTGAAATGCAATTTGATCAATTATACTAATAGCTTCTTCAATTGATTTTGTTTTTTCATTTATTTTATCCATTAACACAGCACTATTTTTTGCACTTTCATAACCATGACTAACAGATATAGATAATTCATTAGAATATTTAAGCATTTTATCAACATCTATACTATTGTTTTTTACACTACTTGTAATCTCTTCTAAAGAAGCTGATGTTTCTTCTAAAATTGCTGCTTGTGAAGTTACATTTCTACTTAAACTATCCATGTTATTTTTTAAAGCATCTGCATTTTGTTTAAATGCTGTTCCACTTTTTAAACTACTTAAAAGCATTCTTGAAATTTTTACATTTAATTTATTTACAGCTTCAATTAATACTTTTAAATCTTCTGCTTGATTACTTTTTATTTCAACAGTAAAATCATTTTTCTGGAATTTATCAAAAAAGTCCAAAATTTGATTAAAACTAGTTGACAAATTATTAGCCATAAGGTTTAAATTCTCAGAAATTGCATGAAATTCTGGATTTTTACTATTTTCTTTTATTTTATCTTTAAAATTATTTTTAGAAACTAAAGAACTAAAATTATTAAGTTGAGCAATAAACTCACTATCATCATTATATGTCTTTTCTATTTCTTTTGCAATAACTATTTCTTTTTCATTTTTAAATAAACTCATTCCATAAAAAAAGTATATGGAAACAATTATTAGAAAAAATACAAGGGTAAACACTATATATTCACTATTTGTTTTAGATAAATAAAACAAAATTCCTATAAAAAAAGCTATTACAGCATATCCAGAAACTAGATATTTATTTAAATTCTCCATAACTCTACCTTAGTTTAATATTTGAAAACATTCTACATTAAATTTCTTAAATTATTACCAGTTTTTATTTATTATTTATATTAAATATTACCAAAAAATTGACTTTTAGAAAATTATTTCAATAAATCATTTATGCTATTAAAATAAATTTAATATTTCTAACTCATAATCTTTAGAAAATAGATACAATACGCAAAAAATTTATATTAGGATTTGTAATGTTTAATTTTGCAAAAAAAGTAATACTTGGTTCTTTACTTTTAGGTGTTAGTTTAAGTGCTAACTATACAGAAGTATCAAACAATGAAATAGCTCAAATGGAGCAATTAGAACTATTTAAAAGAGCTCAAATAAAAATTACTAAAGCTTATGATGCAGGTAGTGTTTATATTTTAGTTATAAATGTTCAAGGTAACAAAGATGAAATATATCTAACAAAAGATAAAAAATTAGTTCTTGCAGGAGATGCTATAGATCCATCAACAGGAATGAAAATATCTGCACCTGTTGATGTTGCTCCACTTAGAAATAAGGAAGCTTTTATTTATGGAAAAGGAAGTGAAGAGTATTTCTTATTTACAGATCCAGAATGTAAATACTGTAAAATGTTAGAAACTTATCTTCCAAAAATTCAAGATAAAGTGAAAATTAGAATATTCTATTATCCACTTGATTCTCACACAAATGCAAAAGATTTATCACTATACATTTTAAGTCAAAAAACAACAGAGAAAAAAATAGCTGCAATGTTTGATTCAACTGCAAATATTGAAAAAATCAAAAGTGTAAAATACTCTCAAGCTGAACGAGAAAAATTAGAAAAACAATTAGATGAACAAATGCAAATTGGAATGAATTTAAACGTTCAAGGAACTCCAACTCTTTTTGATAAAGATGGCAAAAGTATCATTTGGATTGATTTATTAAATAAATTTGGTATTGAAGTAAAATAAGTATCTTTTTTAAGATACTTATTTTTTATCGTAAAATGTAAACTCAATTATTTTTATTAGATAGTTTTTTTATTAAAAAAGTAATAAATAATGTTAAAAAAAGCCATAAAAATCCGCTAATAATATTTTTCTCTGTAAATTGATATAAACTGTACATAAAAAGTGGAAGTATACAAATATAAAAAAATACAAATTTAAATACTCCTAAAAGAATTTCTAACAATAAAACTCCTAACATACTTTATTTTAATGGGTTGTGATTATATTAATAGATAACTTATTATATTATTAAAAAACAAAACTTAATAGCTTATCTATTATATCTAATAAATTTTTTACTAAACTTTAGGTAAAATCCAACCTCTTATGAACAAAAACTAATAAAAATTTAGGTTGAAAATATGAAAGTAGTTACAGGCGTAGTTGGTAACGATATACATGTGGTTGCAAATAGACTAATTGATATATCACTACAAGCAAGAGGATTTGAAGTATTTAATCTAGGTGTTAACACATACCTTGAAGAGTTTATTGATGCAGTTATTGAAACAAATGCTGATGTTTTACTTATCTCTTCACTAAATGGTGAAGCTGAGGGTTGGTGTAGAGATTTACCAATATTAAAATCAAAATACAAAAATTTAAAAGATGTTGTATTTATGTTAGGTGGAAACTTAGCTGTTGGTGAAGGAGATGCAAGTGTTATTGTTCCTAAATTCAAAGGTTATGGTTTTGATTTAGTATTTCACCAAGTTGATTTGAATACTGGTCTTGATGAATTAGAAAAATATCTAAAGGAGAGAAATTGAGTTCACTGCAAGAAGAAAGAAACATAATTGTTCAAAATAAATACGCAGATAATTTTGATTTTGCAGAGATTGAAGAGTTTATAAAAGGCGCTTCAAAAAATCTTTTTATCTCACATCACTTTAAAAATAAAAAGAAGATGTTGGTTCAACCAAGAGGTGGATTTCCTACTTATAAAAAAATGTTTTCACTTTATGAGTTTTTTGTTGATGCAAATGTAGATGTATTACCTTGTACAATCGATTCAAATACTAGATTAAATGACTATGCAACAAGTGCAAAAATGCTAAAACTTTCAGAAGAAAATGAAGTTGATATGTTAAATGGTTATCCTCTTGTAAATCATGGTTATAGAACTAGTAGAAAAATGATGACTCATTTTGATAAACCTATTTCATTAAGACATGGAACTCCTGATGCAAGACTTTTGATTGAAACTGCATTGGCTTCTGGTATTTTTGAAATTGAAGGTGGTCCAATTACTTACCTTTTACCATACTCTAAAAACTTCCCATTAGATAAAGCATTTATGTATTGGAAATATGTTGAAAGAATTTGTGCAAATTATTCAAAACTAAATGAACCAATCAATAGAGAATCTTTTGGTCCATTAACAGCAACACTTGTTCCTCCTTGTATTACAATCGTAATTCAACTTTGTGAAATGCTTTTATCACTTGAAGAAGGTGTTAAAGCTTTCTCTGTATCTTTTTCACAAACTGGTTCAATGATTCAAGATATTGTAACTGCTAATGTTTTAAGAAAAATGGCAAAACACTATGCAGAACAAATCGGTTGTGGCGATGCTATGATAAATCTTGTATATCATCAATGGATGGGTGCATTTCCTTCAAATAAAGATTATAGTGAATCACTAATCAACACGTCAACTGTAATTGCTTCAATGGTTAGAGCTGATAAAATCATCACAAAAACAAGAGATGAAGCATTTGGTATTCCAACACGAGAATCAAATGCAAAAACTGTTGCAAATACTCAATATACTTTAAAAATGTTACAAGGTATTCCAAATATTACTGATGAGCAAGAAGAAGAGATTGTAACAAGCGAAGTTATGTCAATTATGGAAGCTGTATTCAATGATAAAGCTGATACTTTATGGAGAAAAATATTTAACTCTATTAAATCAGGAATCATAGATGTTCCATACTCTCCACATATTATAAACAATAATGAAGTAGTAACTGTAAGAGATAAAAACAAAAATATTAGAATCATCAAAAGAGGAAAACTTCCTATTTCAGATAGATGTTTTGAATATGAAAAATCTCACTGTGATTTAAACAAAGATGCTTCATCAATAGTAAATGATATTATCCACGATATAGGAATTATGCAATGAGCCAAAATAAATTATTAATAGATGTTGGAAGTACATATTTCAAAGTTTGTGCTAATAACCAAGTTGAACAACACTTTAGAGATTTTAATAAAGATATTTTTGATGATTTATCTTCAAAATGTGGAGATACTATTTCAAAATTTAAAAAAGATGAAATTTTTATCTGTTCATCTGCAAATGGTGGATTAACAACTTTGATTATTGGAGTTACAAACTCTTTTTCACTAAAATTTGCTACAAATATCGCTTATAACTCTGGAATTAATATCATTAATACAGTTTTATATCAAGATATAGAGACAACTTCAATTCCAAGTGATTTAATCGATGTGGTTATTTTAGTTGGAGGAATTGATAGTGTTAATAATGTTTTTGATGAAAAACTATTTAAGTATTTAGAAAATTTAAAATATTCAAATGTAGTTTACGCTGGAACTCATCAAGATATTGATTACTTAAAATCAAATATCAAAAATTTAGTTGTTGTTGAAAACATCATAAACAATAAACTTCATGTGGTTGAAGAGCCTTTAAAACAGTATCTTACAAACCTTTATCAAGCGGATATTGAAGGAAAAGAAGATATTAAACATCTATATGATTTAACATCAAATCAAATCTACTCTACTCCATATATTGTAAATAAAACTTTACCTTTTATAGATAGTAAATTTGCAGCTGTTAATCCATTTATTTTAATAGATATTGGTGGAGCAACAACTGATATTCACTACTCTAAAGATTTATCTGATGATAATATGGTTACAGAAAATGAATATGATAGATTAGTTTTCAAAAAACTTGGAGTTTATAAATCAAAAGAATCACTTATATTTGCAGGTAGAATATTATCTTTAATTTCTATTATTGTTACTCATTTAAAAGTTACAGAAAATATTTTCAATGAAGATTCTCCAAAAAGCCTAAGAATCTTAATGCAGCTGGCAATTTTCTTAGTTTTATACAAAGTTTCTGAAGCTCATCCTTTATATATTAAATTAAAGTTAAATCTACTAAAATCTATTGTATTAACAGGTGGAATTACAAAGGTACTTAGTTTTGAAGAATCAGAAGATATTATTTCATTTTTCTATAAAAAGATTTTAACTTCAGATATTCATCCATCAATCATCATGGATACAAATTATGATATTTGGACACTTGGTATAACTCAAAAATAAGGGGATAAAATGTCAATAAATTGCATTAGAACATTAATAGAAGATGCAAATATCTCTAACCCAGATAAAATTGCATTAGTTTTTGAAAATGAAAAACTAACATATAATCAGCTTTTTACAAAAGTAAATCAAATCGCTTATTATTTAAGTGAATTGGATTTACCAAAAGGTAGCCGAATTGGTGTTTATTCAAACAAAGGTATAGACCAAGTTGTGGCTATTTTAGCTATTTTATCAACACAATATGTGTTAGTTCCTCTAACAAAACTTTTAAAACCAGAACAAGTTGAATATATTATTAGTGATTGTGATATAAAATGTATTATTACTGATAAAACTAAACTTGAATCAATTGAAGAGATAAAGTTTGATGGACATATTGTATCTTATGAAACAAGCCACAAAGAATTACCATCTTTTGAAGAGATTTATAAATATTACAATAAACCATATTCTTGTGATGTAAATGGGCATGATAATGCTGTTATTACTTACTCTTTTGGTCTATCTGGAAAACCAAATGGAATTGTAATTTCACATAGAAACCTAATAGATTCAGCACGTGTTGTATCTCAATATCTAAAATTAGAAGAAAATGATGTTATTTCTGGACTTTTACTTTTCAATCTAGATTATGGATTAAATCAAATCTTTTGCTCACTTTATAAAAGAGCAACTTTAGCTCTTCACAGATTTGTTTTACCAAATGATTTCTTCAATCATATTATTAATGATAAAGTAACAGTACTTCCAGTAATGCCTATAAATATAACTGATATGTTTGATGAAGATATACATAGACTTCCAAATAAAGAGTTATTAAAAAATGTAAGAATTATTACTTCTTCAGGTGGAAATGTAACTTCTAAGATGATAGCTGATATTGAAAAATATTTTGCAAATGCTAAATTCTTTTCTATGCATGGATTAACAGAAGCATTTAGATCTACTTATCTTGACCCATCTCAATTAAAAATCAGACCTGAATCAATTGGAAAAGCAATTCCTGATGTGGAACTTTATGTAATAGATGAAGATGGAAATGAGTGTGCTCCAAGAGTTGTTGGAGAGCTAATTCACAGAGGTGGATATATTTATAAAGGTTTTTGGAATGCTCCAAAAGCAACTGAACAAAGATTTAAATCTATAAATATACTAAAAAATGTAATCAACCTTGAAGGACAACTAACTGATGAAATAGTTGTAAAAACAGGAGATTACGTATATAAAGATGAAGAGGGATATTTTTACTTTGTTTCAAGACATGATGATATGATTAAAACAAGAGGATTTAGAGTAAATCCATTTGAAATTGAATCAGTTGTAGAAAGAGAGATTAAACAAATAGAAAGATGTGCTGTTTTCTCAATTGAAAATGAAGAAATTGAAGAAGAAATTATCATGGTTTATAGTGCAAAAACAGAGTTAAATTCAGGTGAAATTTTATTTCAATTAAAAAATCATTTAGCATCATATATGATTCCTTCAAAAATTATTTATAAAAAATCATTACCATTAATTCCTTCAGATAAAAATAAAATCAACAAAGAAGAGCTTAAAAAAGAGCTTTCTACAAAATAAGAAGAAAGTAACCAAAAGGTTATTTTCTTTATCTTTTTTTCAAATATTGATAGTAATCAATACAATTTTAAGAAAACTTTATTATAATTAGATACATAAAAAATAAAGGATTGTCTATGAAAAAAATTGTTATTGCTGCTTCATTATTAGTTGCTTCTGCTGCGTTTGCTGGTTCTTATGATAAATGTGCTACATGTCATGGTGCTGCTGGAGAAAAAGCTGCTATGGGAAAATCTAAAATTATCAAAGATATGCCAAAAGCTGATTTTATTTCTGCTTTAAAAGGTTATAAAGATGGATCTTATGGTGGAGCTCAAAAAGCATTAATGGTTGCTCAAGTAAAAGATATGGACGAAGCTACAATGAATGAGATTGCAGCTACAATCATTAAATAATCTTTAAAAAATAGCTGGATTTCTCCAGCTATTCCCCCTACTTTTCTTCACTTGAACTTCTTTTTTTAAAAATCATTGTATTATTTGAATATTTATTTTGTTATTGGAAAATTTATGAAAAAATCGATTATCTTCTCTTTGATATTTTCACTTGGTTTTGTTGCATGTGCAAATACAGCAAGTGATAACTATTTTACACAAAATAGTAGCTCTAAAAATGAGTATGAATTATTTAAGAAAAATCTAGCTAAAAATTTTGAAAATCAAAATCCTAAAGAGTGGGGAGAAAATGTTACAGGTGTAAAAACTAAACTAGATACACAAGAAAAAGTAGTAGCTCTTACAATGGATGCTTGTGGAAGTCCACAAGGTATGGCTTATGATGAAAAATTAGTGGATTTTTTGAAAAAAGAAAATATTCCTGCAACACTTTTTATAAATGCTAGATGGATAGATAAAAATATGTCTACTTTCAAAACTTTAGCATCAAATCCTCTTTTTGAAATAGGGAATCATGGATTAGAACATAAACCAGCCTCTGTTAATGGAAAATCTATTTATGGTTTAAATGGTTCTAAAAATGTTTCAGAATTAATAGATGAAATTGAGTTAAATGCTAGAAAAATAGAATCAATAACTCATAAAAGACCAAAATATTTCCGTTCAGGAACAGCATATTATGATGAAGTAGCAGTGAAAATATCAAATGCTTTACACCATGACGTTGTTGGTTTTTCTATTTTAGGAGATAGAGGTGCTACATATAATACAAAAGAAGTTCAAGAAGCATTTTTAAAAGCAAAAAAAGGCGAAATTGTAATCATTCATATGAATCATCCAGAATCACAAACAGCAGATGGAACAATAAAAGCTATAAAAGAGTTAAAAGAAAAAGGTTTCAAATTTGTGAAACTATCTGATTATAAGTTGAAATAAAAGGGTTTTAAATGGCAGGAATTTTGGGATATTTATCCCTATTAGCAGATGATATAGGATCACTTGCTGATAAAAGTATGGCAACAGCTACAAAAACAATGGCTACTTCACTTGATGATGTGGGATTACTTTTTGATGATATTGCAACATATACTAAACTTGCTAGTATAAAATCTTCTGGTTTGGTTGTGGATGATTTAGCTGCTATTGCAAACTTTACAAATGAAACAACTTCTGATATTTTAAAACAAGAGCTAAAAAATGCAAAAACAGTTGATGAGTTTAAACATAATCTTGAAAAACTTGATACTCAAACTCAACAAAAAATTTTAGAAGAATTAGAAAATATTAGACAAAATGCTATTTTAGAAGCAAAAAGAAGAGCAGCGTCAAGGGAACTCCCTATAGTTTATAAAATTGCACTAGGAAGTTTTAAAAACAAGTTTATCATTATTCCTATTGTTTTACTTATGAGTTCACTAGCTCCTTGGTTAATAGCTCCTATTTTAGTTTTAGGAGGTATTTATTTAGCCTATGAGGGAGTTGAAAGTATTTTAGAAAAACTAGGTCACCATGAAGTTGCACAAGAGAAAGAGACTATAAAAGAACTATCAACTGAGAAACTTGAAGATGAAAAAGTAAAAGGTGCGATTAAAACAGATTTTATTTTATCTTTTGAGATTATTGTTATAAGTCTAAGTTTAATTGAAAAAAGTGAGTTTATCACCAAATTATCTGTTTTAATACTTGTTGGAATTTTAACTACGTTTTTTGTATATGGAATAGTTGCATTTATTATCAAACTTGATGATATTGGATTTTATTTACAAGAGAAAAAAAGTCAAATCTTAAAAACAATAGGAGCTTTTTTTGTAAATGCTATGCCATATATCATAAAAATTATTGGTATAGTTGGAACTATCGCTATGTTAGCCGTTGGCGGTGGAATTATCGTACATGAAACTCACATATTATACTCTTTTAATGAAACTATAAAAAATGTTCCTATGGGTAGTTTTTTGAGTGAAATAATAATTGGTGCTATTGCTGGATTTATAACTATAAAAATTCTATCAATACTTGATCCTATTTTAAATAAAATCAGAAAATAATTGATTCTTTTTAGATACTAATAAGCATTTGTATCTAGTTATTTTTCAAATCTAAAAACCATTTTCTATAAAATTTTCTTCAGTAAAATTATTTTTAATACTTTTCTATTACTATCTTTAAATATAATCCACAAAATTGACTTGGACTAAAAGGACAAACTAAAGTGGCAAAAATTTTAATAGTAGATGATATTGCGATTATGAGAAATGTAATAAAAAGACATTTGGAAAAATTAGGACATACAGTTATTGCGGAAGCTGAAAATGGACATAGAGCAATTAATCAATATAAAAGATTTAATCCAGATATTGTAAAAATGGATATTACAATGCCTGCTGAGAATGGTGTCAAAAATGGAATTGATTCTTTAAAACTAATCAAAGAATATGATAAAAATGCAAAAGTTGATCCGGCTACACTAATTCATACTTGGAATTTAAAAACTTCTAAGTTAAAATA
>CAZDFZ010000011.1:0-18407 GCA_964504855.1 uncultured Aliarcobacter sp. | reverse complement strand
CCAAAGGTACAATATGCTAGCTAACTTTTCAGATTATTTGTTAGGGGAGTAATAAATAATCAGTTGCTCCTCTTAGTGTTTGCTCCATTCCCGTTCTTCCCAATTGAGCAGCAACAATACTTCCTGCCCAAGCAACACCACCAACTTTTAATCCTGAATATACAGAATCTTTTAAAGCATCTTCCCAATCTTTACCATTCCAAATAGCAACACCAAAAGAAATAGCAGAAGAAATACCCATACTTATACCAGCTAATTTAATTCCATTTATTGCATCATAGGTTAAACTCTCAATTGTTCCAAATTTAGCAACATTTACTGCTTGTTGATAAGTAAAATTTCCTTTTCTAACAATATCTTTTGCTTTTTCTGGATCTGCAATACCAGGAACTTGACCTTTTCTAATTTTATCTTCCATAGAACGAATAGCATCTTCATATTTGTCAGATGGTACTTCAATTTGCATCGGACTTCCATCAGGATTTAAATACTTCATTAACTTCGTAGTATCATCGAAACACTCATTAATACATCTTGATCCTGTAGCACAATATTTAGTTTGAATATTTACTCCATCTACTAATCTATCAGCACCATTCTTTGTATTATCTGCTCCAATAATTTCAGCATTTTTTCCTGTTAAATTATCATATAGATTATTTAATTTTTCTCCTCCAAATCCATGCCCTTGTCTTCCAGACATAACAACATTGTCTGCATAATTTGAAGCACTCTCAAATAACCCAGTATATAACCCTCCATCTTTTAAAAGTTGTATACTATCTTTGTAATCATGAACTAATTCACCAGTTTCATCATCTCTTAATCCTTGTTCTGAAAGAAGATAAACTTTGTTATTTTTATCTACATATTTTTGTCCAACTTCAATATTCATTTTAGTTCCTATAATTAATATCTATTATTATACATTGTATTAAAATAGATTGATGCAAAATTCTACACAAGATACACTTAGATAATTATTTTATCACTAATAGTAGGTTGTATCTATATGCATGACATTACCCCTGAACAGCTTTACCAAATAATTGGTAAAAATGTTGCAAAATACAGAAAAGCTAAAGGCTTATCTCAACTTGATTTATCATTACAAATGGGATATAAATCTGTTTCTGTTGTTTCAGGTGCTGAAATTTGTTATAGCAACAAGCATTTCAATTTAGAACAACTTTTAAAAATATCTCAAATTCTAGATATAGAATTATGTAATTTCTTTAAACAAGAAGATTAAGCAACGATTCCTTCTAACTTTCCAAAAGCTCTTTTTATTTCTCTTGAGATAATGATTCCATCAGAGGTTATCTCATGATTATTGATATTATCTACTACTTTATGTATATATATTAACTCTTGAATTAATTCTTTATCTTCTTTTGAATATCTAGCAAAGTCATTAGAACTTATAATTATTGTATCTAGGGTGTCTAAGTGTTTTAAAATATATTTCTCAACATTTACTAATATTTCATTATATTTGCTAAATTTTTGTACTGTTTCATCATTTACACATTTAAAATTGTAGTTTTTTTGTGATAATTCAAAATCTACACAAAACTTATCTTTAGATAAATTATCTATTTCATTAACAGCTATTCTAAGCTCTTTTAAAACTCCACTATATAAATTATTTAAGCTTTTTTCAAACTTTTCTATTGGCTCTTTTAATTCTGATAAAGTTTCACTTTGTGAATCATCGCTAGGTTCTCTTTTTCCCTCATATTCAGAAAATGTATCAAAAATATTAATATCACTTTCTAAATATTTTTTTACTCCATAACCAGTTGCAGCAAGTGCAACACCTCCAATAATATATCTTAACATCATATACTCCTAATGTTTTATTTATGGAAGTATGATATACAAGATTGACAGGTGGTGTCGTTTTATCTTTTACTAGTAAATTATTTAAAATTAATTTCATTCTTTTTCAACGATATATTATTTACCTGAAGAGCGTAAAGTAACTACAAAAAGCAAAAAAACTAAATCTAAAGGAGAAAAATATGATAGTTGATTTAACAAAAATTCACTCAAAACCCAAAAACATCATAAAGCTATTGCTAGATGGTAATTGTAATTTAATTTCAAAGAATCGTAGGAATAGACTTTTGTACAAAAATTTGGAATTAAAACCATGAGATATAAAGATTTTATGGATAAACAAAAATATAGAAGATTTAAAAGAGATTTAAATTATAAAGAGTGGCTAATGAGCTTAATCTCAAAATCTGCTGTTAATGAATTAAATCAAATAGAGCAAGATTCTATAAATAATGTCTCTTATAACCCAATAAATGGTGCTTAATATGGATATTAACCCAAAAATCGTACTTGCAATTATTATTGCAACTGCAACCATCATTCGAGAATCACTTGAAAATGATGAATAAATAGCTTTTTAGACTTACAAAAAACTCTTAAATTAAAAAATAAACCCCAAGGAAAAACCCATGTCAAAAAATATAGAACCAAAATTAAATGTAAAACCAATGTCAGATGAAGAGCTTTTTAAAGCAGCTCCTTCAATATTTGCAGATTCGCCAATAGATTCTGTTTCATCTCAGTACCACTTCGTAAAAACAAGTGAAATCTTAAATACTTTTCGTGAAGCTGGATATTATCCAATATTAGCAGGAGAAGCAAAAAGTCGTTCAAAAGATGGTCAGCCTTATGTAAAACATCTAATACAGTTTAGATCAATAGAAAATCTTTTAAAAGTACCAAAAGATGGACTATATTACGATATTTGTATTAGAAATAGTCATAATTTAACTAGTTCTTTTACTTTAGAATTAGCTTGTTTTAGGCTAGTTTGTAGCAATTTATTAACTATATCAACAGACCAGTTGATGTACAGAAAAATTATTCATAAAGGATTCCAAAATTCAAAGATAACTAGAGCAATAGAAGAGATGGTTAATTATATTCCAACAGTTGAAAAAGAGATTGAACAAATGAAACAATTAACTTTAAACGAAGTAGAAGCTGTTGCTTTAGCAAAAACAGCAATAGACATTAGATTTGATTCTTCAAAACATGAAATTAATCCAAAAGAATTGCTTAGTATAAATAGAGAAGAAGATTCAATGCCAACTGCTTTTAATATTTATAATAGAGTCCAAGAATCAATTATAAATGGTGGATTAGAGTTAAAAGATAAATTAACTCAAAAAGTTATCAAAAGTAAATCTATAACGGCAATTGATGAAAAAATCAGATTGAATAAACAATTGTATAAAACAATGCAAAATCTTATCTCTTTAAAATCTCAATCTTATCAAATAGCTGCATAAGGAGTAAAAAATGGAACTAAAAAAATACAGACTCCAAAGTGAAATGGAAAATTTAAAACAAGGAAACGAGGAATGGTTTAAAGATTATGTTAGAGGAGTTCTTGAATCTAATAAACCATATTTCGAAAAGGCTGATTATATCGCATATAGCATTAATCAAATTTCTAACAAAATTGATTACATAAATAATGAAATCAAAGAGTTACAAGAGCTAAAAAAATCTTTGAATAATTCAAAAGAACTAGCTATGCAAATAACTGCATCAATTCTAACTAATGAATATGGTATTTCTAAACTTGAATCAGGAGTTGCAATATCTTCAATTACGGTAACACCTGAAAAATCAAAAACTTCACAAGTTATTACTATTAAAAATGAACAAGCAGTTTTAGGCTTAGGATATATCTCTTTTATTCCAGATTATAGTGCTATTGAAGTTGATTTAGTAAAAAAGAGTAAAGGTGAATTAAAAGAGTTAATGCAGTTTATAGAAGTAAATACAATAACTGAAACAATTCCTGAGAAGATTAAAATCAATAATAAGAAAGCTGTAAATTCAACAAAATCAGATGAAATAATTATCGAAGAAAATGTAGCATAAGGAGAAAAAACATGAACGATAATCAAAATGAACTATTACAAAAAGCAATAGCAGAGCTTAAAAACTCACCAACGGTTGATATTAAAGGAAAATCATACACACAAGTATCAACTAGAATAAATATATTTAGAAAGTATTTTCCAACGGCTTCAATAGAAACTCTAATTACCTATAACGACGATGTTAGAGTTATTATTCAAACAAAAATTAGTCTAAATGATAAAGTAATAGCAACAGGATATGCAGAAGAAGTAAGAGGAGATGGAAATTATATTAACCAAACAAGTGCAGTTGAAAACTGTGAGACTAGTTCAATTGGAAGAGCATTATCAAATCTAGGACTAGGTGGCTCAGAGTACGCAAGTGCCAATGAACTTGAGAATGCATTAGCTCAACAAGAGCAAGTTAAACAAAACAATAATCAAAGAACTACAAATCAGCAAACTTATCAACCACAAAGACAAGCAAACCAAAGACAACAATACCAACATCAAAATGACTTCTCAAATCTTATAAATGCTGGTTTACAGGTAATTGATAATGGGGATGTTCTTATTGTTTCAGGGGATGGGATTTTTGAGAAAAAATCAATAATCAAAAACGCAGGTTTCAGGTGGGATGGGCAAAATCGTGTTTGGTATATGCAAAAAAGAGAAGCTGCCTAGAATTTATAATTATGAATAGAGGATGCAAAATGTCAAAAATTGAATATGTGGAAATACTTAGAACAAATTACAAAAGAATGTTATTAACAAAAAAAGAAACAGCCAATGAATTAAACATAAGTAGTGCAACAATTGATAGATTAAGAAAAAATGGAGAACTTAACTCTCGAAAAATAGGTGGTGGAGTCTACTTCACAATTGAAGAAATTGCTAGATTTGTATATGAATCTTAAGTTGGTAAGCAAATGAAGAATTACTTATTTTTAACAAAAGATGGATTTACATATGATAATTCAGATAATCAAACCAATAATTTACAATTACTTGGCACAGGAGTAGGAAATGATATTTTAGAAGCATTTATTAGTTTTAAATATAATCAATCTTACATATTGAAACAATCATTCAAAAATATAATTGCAGTGGAATATGTAGGTGATTTTATTTTGAATTTAGAACTATAAAGGAGTAAAAAATTATGGAACTAATACCAAAAAAGATAAGAGAACAAATTCCACCTTTATATGCTACTGAAAATCAAAATGATCCAATAGTTTATTTAAAGTTATTCATCGATGGATGGTCATGGTATGTTACAGAACTTTCTATGGATGATGATACAGCTTTTGGTTATGTTATATCCCCATTTTGTAGTGGAGAATTAGGATATTTCAGTATCAGTGAGCTTAAATCAATTCGTGGTTCTCTTTGTAATAATGTGGAACGAGATTTAGATTTTAAACCTTTACCCTTATCAAGGATAAAAAAAGCTTCAAATTAAATCAAAGAAGAGATAGAGAATAAGAATTTCTATCTCTTTAAATTAGCTATTTTAAATCTAAATGGGTAAAAAGTAGGGTATTCCTTTAAAAAATATTTTTTTATTTTTTTATAGATTTATTAAAAAACTGTTTATATTTATAATATGTCACACAAATCAGATTCCAAGAGAATCTTTACTTTGGTGAATATTATAAGATATAAAACAGATAAATAAGTTATATCAATTAGAGTGATAAAAATAAAAAAATTACTGTAGAAATATCTAAAGTAATATAATAAATCAGATATATAAAAAATATTTTTTTAAGATTACCCAAATTTTAACCCAACTATTAGTGAAGAAATTAAAAGCAAATTATCAAGATTATAGTCATAAAATTTTTAGTTAAATAAGATTAAATTTTTCCAAAATTTTTTTAAAAGATACTAGAAAGATTCATTTAGGATAATATCAAGAAAACCCCAGAATTAACTGAGGTTTTAGGTGGTTTTTGTCTAGGTTAGTAGAAAAATAAAAACTCTATTTTTTAAAAATTATTGATAAATTTCATATCTTTTTTTACCATTATATTTACTATCATCACTTGGAGTATCATTAAACATTTTAGCTTTGTTTTGTAGAATTTTTATAAATTCATTATTGTCAGGAATTAACACTTCATTGTAAATCATATTGAAATATTTGTTAAGCATTGGTTGAGCTATTTTATTTTCATTAAAATTGTATATTAACTCTTCGTAAATATCTTCATCATAATTTTTTATATTTTTAAAGTTTGGAAAATTCTTCCATAGAATATCTTTTATAAAAGAATCAATTTTTTGATCAATCTTTGGTGTAACAAGTACTCCCTTTTTCATAGTTTTAAGATAAGTTTTTTCATCTGTTTCTAATACTTCAAGATAGTTATAGTTTTTACTATTTTGTAGTAGTATATTTGTAAAATTATCTAAATCACTAAAAATGTTTCTTTCAAAAGCAGAATAATCTATATTTAAAGTATTTAAAACAGTTTCCATATCCTTTATTCTAAGAATCGTGCAACAACTTAAAACATTTTTTAAATACAAATACGGAGAATCTTTACTTGAAGTAACTAAAAGCTCACCATATATAAATGATTCATCATTATCCCAAGCTTCATCATGAGTAGAATAGTTAGGTTTAATAATCTCTTTAATAATTTTATCAACTTGCTTTATATCAGTTTTATCATTAAGATTATTAATGTGATAAATGACTTTATTTTCTAAAAATTTATCAAAATCTTTTTCATCCTTTAAAATATCATTTGTAATAACACTAATATACTTTTTCTTTTTAATAAAAATTGGTTTAATAATAGAATCAATTAAAAAATCTGTTGTTTCACTATCTCCAATTAAAACAGTTACGATGTCTGATTTTCTTAAATTTTGAAAAAAGTTTATAAGCCAATTAAAGAAGTAATAAAATTCATTTTCATTTTGAAAAATAAGTTTTAAAAAATTAAATATAAAACTATAATCTTTTACACGCAATGAATTATTAATAGTCCATAATTCCTCTTTTTTTTCATTTATTTCATTGTATAAATTATTATAATATGTACTTCTTGATTCAAGATTTTTTATGGAATTTTCTAATTGATTAATATAATCAAGAGAAAATCTTTTTTTTAGTAATTCTGTATATTCAAAAGTATTTTTATAGTACATATTGTTTGTAATAAATGTAAATTCATTTGCAGAAAAAGGATTGAAAATTTCTTTTTTTACTATTGGTAATAGCGAAATAATTAAATAATTAGCATCAATTACAGTAACAGATTCTACATTATCATAAATATTTACATAAAAACCTAATATATCTTTAATAATATCACATATATCAGATTTAGTTACTTTTTGTTTTTCTTCAAAAGCTTTTGGTCTATAATATAGTTTATTGTTTGAATCTTTCCATATCACTAAATCTTTATTTATCAGCATATTCATGGTCGTAGTGTGATTATCAATAATTTTATCTTTTCTATCTATATTATTTTGATATAAAAATCTCTCTTCAGATTCTAATCTTCTTCGTTGTTGCTCTAAAATAGCATAATTATCGATTCTTCTGTCATTTGCTATGATAAGTTTTCTATAGTTATTATCTATATTATTAGATGTTGGTACAGCAATTGGTAATATAAAGTTTTGATTTTTAACACTATTTTTTTCATTAATATTTAGAGAAATTTTGTTTAAATAGTTTTCTATATATTCAATGTCATTAGTGTTATTTAGATCAAAATTTTCATATCCATTTTTAGATTCAAATAAATTTACTATAATATTTAATATTAGTTTTTCATTGTAAGTATATGTATTGAAAAGCTCATCTTCAATATATTTATCTGACTTATTTAAATTATAATAATAAATAATATCATCAAAAATTTTTAATAAAATATTTTTATAAAGATAGCTATCAATATAAATAAATTCATCGTTTTTTATCATAATTTTGAAGGTATTAAGAAAATTATGAATTTGTGTCATTTTTATGTCCTCCAATATTATTAATTAATTCATCTATTGCTTCATATGATAAATGTGTAATTTCATGAATTGTTTCTTTATCAAAGTTATTGCCATATCTATTTATCTGATTTTCAATGATTTCTTTTGCAGTTATAAATTGTTTTATTTTAAGTTGTCTTAAGCCATATGCTTTCAGAATTTCATCGGAGTTTAAATCTTCACTAATAAATTTGGAATTATTAAAATAAAAATTAGTAGCTACACCAAATCCAAGGTTTTGGGCAAAAAAATTATCAATGATTGATACTGATTCTGTTATTTGATGAAAAAATAATCTATATAAAATAATTGATAGTCTATGCAGTAAAACTTTTTCATTTACAAGTATTTCAAGGTCATTAAGAATAACCTTTTCAAAATATAATTTATTTGATAAATATTCTGTATCTTGTAGAAGTTCATGAATTATAAATGTATTAGGCTCTAGGAAAACAAAATTATAAGTGAGAGTAGCTATTTTTTGATACTCCTTATTTTTCATTAGTTCAAATAGAGGAAGAATTTTTTTGTAATATATTGAATCCTCTTCATATGTAGTAGATGATAAATTAGAATTATCTACATTATTTAAAAAATTATCTAAAAAATCTTTGTTTAAAGGGTTATTTTTTAATTTATTATTTAAATCAAGAGAATAATCTTTAAGTGATACACATAATATTGGTCTATCAAATTTACTAAAATCTGGAATTGAAGTTGTTACAAAAATAATATTTCTATTTTGCTCATAAGATATATCTATTAGATTTACTGAATTAAAATATAATGTGTATAGCCCTGTTGCAAAGCAATTTTTACTGTCTTCAAGAATTTCTTCTTTATTTTCATTCATGATATTTTTTATGAAATTTTTTACAATTTCAAAAGAGTGTTCTATATCATCACAAGAAGAAATTTGTAAATTTAATATCTCTTTATTGAGTATATTATTTTTTGCATTGCTCAACCAATGCTCACATAGCTTAAAGCTATTATTAAAAGGTGTAATATTCATTGTTAATCCTTTTTGTTTTATATTAAATTATTTTAAATGAATAAAAAAATAGCTCTAGACCTCTCGATCTAAAGCTATTAGTTTATAAATTAAAATACCAGTCACCTGATTTTCCTCTAAGTTCTCTAGAAAATTTAGTGGGTTCATAAATCTCAAGTTTGTCTAGCAATACTTGAGTTGAAATGTTAAAATCAGTGGGATTTAGTGCAATATATGCAGATAAAATATCTCTTTGATAGATTCTTCCTTTTTTAAATCCAGAGATAATGTTTGCGTATCTTATAGGATCACTAATTTTTAGTGATTCTAAAGATTCTACATCTTTATTTAAAAGTACATTGATAAATAATTTAAATCTATCATTTGTTCCTTTAATTAACGCCTTTTTTTCTGGTGTATTAAGAGCTTTATTAGCTAATTTTACATCTATCGGATAATTCTTTAGATATAAAGCAAAATCTCTCAACTCTGATTCAATTTGTTTTTTAAAAACTCTAAAATCACCAAATCCAAAAAAATTACAATCATCACTTGAAATATTTCCAGCTGTAGAAAAAATAGTAAATCTTCTATCTTCAGCTTCTACCTCGAGAATGTAAACTTCATTTGAAGTTATTAAAATAGCTGCAAATAAGCTAATGTGTTTAGAAATATTTTCATATTTTTTTTCACCTGCAAATTTATCATCTGAAATTAATTCTTTTAAAGAATTCTTATTTTCTTTATTTGATTTTATATCATGTGACATTTCATTAAAATTCACAAATAATTTGTTTTCAAATACAGTACCTAGAAATTGACTCTTCAAAGTCTTGTTCCCAACTGTAAAACAATAATCTTCTCCAAACAAAATTGAAATTATGTTACTAAATAAAAATCC
Source organism: uncultured Aliarcobacter sp. (assembly GCA_964504855.1). Lineage (GTDB taxonomy): Bacteria > Campylobacterota > Campylobacteria > Campylobacterales > Arcobacteraceae > Aliarcobacter. The sequence continues at coordinate 8,605 of CAZDFZ010000011.1, read as the reverse complement.
TTTGCCACTTCCTTGCACACCCTTTAAGACTACTGCTACTTGCGGTTTTGTAAGAAAAACAAACATATAACTTAACCAATTTAAAAAATAATTAAATCTATATTCATCATAATTTACTAAATGAGAAATAAGCTTTAATATAGTTACTGGCTTTTTATATGGTAAATTTTTATCTAACATCAAATATTTTGATGGTTTAAATTTATTATATTTATAACTATTTCCTTCTTTATAAAATTCTGACATTTGATTGAAATCAAATGTTGTCTCTGAAATTAGCATTAAATCATTAGTTGGAATATCAGGAGGTCTATTTTTTGAGCTTTGCCCCACAGTTATAGGTTTTCTTAAAATATTACTGACTACTTTACTTGCTTTTTCCTCCGAAACAATTTTAAATTCACTATTTTGTGAAACCCTAAGCATTAAATCACCATCTGTACTTAAACAGATAGCAACACCTTTTTCTTCTAATTCGTTTAAACAATCATTAGTATTTGTAATTTTAAAGTTGTTGAATTCATAGTTACTAAAATCTGGAATAAAATTCTCCGTTTTATTTTTACAAATTCCTTCAAAATCTCTTCCATCACAAACAATATTTGTGTTTATGATTTCTAATTTTTCCTCTTTATGATAAATAGAATTGATTTCTTCTATTTCATTTTGAGAAACGGCATCTTCAAAACTTTTACTAGATTGTTCAATATTCCCAAAGATTTGATCTTCGAGAAATGTATCATTTATATCTTTCATTACCTTTTCCCTTGAATAATTTTTTAACAATATGTTGTAATAGATCACAATGAAACAAAATTTCATTGAATAACCTTAAGTAAAAGAACTTATAGTTATAATTCTACATATCTAAAAATAAAGCAATTTCATTTAATGTGAAATATATTCCGCCACCAACTCTTTTTGATCTGATTAGACCTTTTTTTCTGAGTCTATCGAGAGTTGCTGTAGAAATGTTAAGCTCTTCAGCAGCTTCTTTTTTACTTAACAATGATTTTTTATATCTTTGTTGTAGATTTTCTAAAGATGACATAAGTTGTACCTCCTTTCAAGTTATTTGAAAAGAATTTTACAAAATGGACTAAGGATGCGATTCTCACTTTTTTATAAAAAAGTGAGAATCATTTTTTAAGTAGATATGTTATGGGGAAGTTTAATTAGTAATTTGTTTTTCTAAGAATTTGTGGATAAAATTATGAATCTTTGTACACTGTTTTGGTTTCTCATTAATGATTGATGCAATTTCATTAAAAATAGAATCATCATATTTAGAAGGATCCATTTTAGTATGACGTTCTAATTTATTTTTTAATTTTTTTTCAATTTCACGAAGTTCTTTTTTTTCATTTCTTTCAAAACCTATGATATTTTTTTTCAGTGTATCAATTGTTTTTTGATGAGTGTTTTGTTTTTCAATTCTGATTTCTTCTTCAAAGTTAGCCGCTTCTTTTTTGTAAGCTTCAAATTTTTCAATTTCTTTTCTGGCTTCTTCTCGTTTTTTTGAATATTTATTATTGATTTCTATTTTTTTAGTTTCATATTCTTCTTTTGTAGGAATATTTAATTCATCTATACTTTTATTATGAGCTTGAACATAATCAAAAATAAAAAGTGCTTTTATTAAATCATCTTTTTTCTTTTCAAAAGATTTTGGGAACTTGTTTATAATCTCATTTGATTCTTTTACAAATTTTTTATTAATTCTCTCCGTTAAAGGGAAAATATTATTTTTATAGTTGTCTCTTAATTTTATAAGTAAGTTTATACTTTCTTTTTCATCTTCTTTAATTAATTTGGAATATATTTCTTTATTTTCATCAAAAAATGTTTCTAAACAATTTAATTGAATAGAAACATCTTCTTCTGGACTATAATCTATATTTTTATATATTGATAAATCAAGTTTCATAATTTCATAGGAATTAAGTCCATAATGTTGAAGTAGAATTTCATCCATCTTTTTTTGTTTTTCTTCCGCTAACCATATAGTTCTTATATCGTATTCAAACTCTGATTCATTATCAAGAATTTCTTCTTCAATTATTATTGTTTCAGATAATAGATTATTATATCTTGCATTACGCACTATAAATTCAATATAAATTACATTAATAAAATTATTTTGATCTTGATAGGTATAAAGGTTTTGATATTTAAATTGATTAAAATCAGGATATTCTATTTCACCATTATTATAAGATATTCCATCAATTGTAAATTTATCATTTTCAGGTAAAAGGCATATATAAATTTTAAATTTTTTGTCTTCTGTTATTCCTATTGATTTATAAGAATTTAGAATACTTTCAAGACTATTATTTTTCTTTCCTCTAAATATATTTATATTATCTTCAGACTCAAAAATTATTTCATTTTTTTCTTTTTTATATACTATATTAAAATCATTACTAACAATTTCTTTTTTCTTTAAAATTTCATCAATGCTATTTTCCTTTTTAATTTCATTAACTTTTTTTTTCTTTATGTTTTCATCAATTTTCTTTTTCTCTAAAATTTCATTAATTTTTCTATCTTTTTCATAAAGTTCTATATCAATAAAGTTTGAATTTTTATGTCCCATTACTATATTGATTGGATAATCTAATTTTATTTTCTTTTTTTCTAATAGAGCATTTACAGAATCGAAAAATGACATAGTTATAAACCTTTAAACTGTATTCTTTAATATTAATATAAAAACCCAAATAACCAAAGTGGCATTTTATTTTTAAATCCAACTTCTATTCCATCTGCAACTACAAATGAATTATCAGCATCTTTTATTTGTGAAAAATCTTTATTTTTACCACCAACTTCAAAAGTATATTTTTCATTTTTATAGCAAATAGTAAAGTTGGTTAAACGATTATCTAAAAAATAGTAAAATTAGTTTTACTATGTATTAAAAGTTTTAGTTTTATATTCCTAAAATAATAATACTTCCCAATAACCACGAGTTCCACCAACTCTATTTATAATACCTTGTTCTTTTAGCTTTGATAAATTTTCTTCAATTTTTCTTTTTGATATGCCAACTATAACAGCTAGTTTTGAAGCAGAAATTTTATTATTAAGTTTTATTTGTTCTATTATTACTTTTTGATTATCCGTAAGATTACCGACCTTATTACCGACCTTATTACCGACCTTGTCTATTGCTTCTAAAATTGACTCTAAAGCAAATTCGATAAATAATGTACTCTCTCCATTGCTTCCACAATCTTCTAAAACTTTATAATAATCTTGTTGTTTATCTCTAATAATACTTTCAATAGGAATAACACTAAAATAGTTGTTCCAATTATATAAAATCAAACTTTGCCAGAATCTTCCCATTCTTCCATTTCCATCTATAAATGGATGGATAAATTCAAACTCATAGTGAAAAACACTACTTACTATTAAAGGATGAACATCAGTTTCATTTAGCCAAGAGAATAAATCATTCATAAGTTTTGGAATTTGACTGTGTGGTGGGGCTACATGAACAACACCATCTTTACCGCCAACACCAACATCGCTTGTTCTATATTTCCCAGCATCTTTTAAAAGTTCATCCATTAAGATTTTATGTGATTTTAAAAGCTCTTTTTCATCTTTGAAATTCAAATTATCAAGCATTTTATATAAAGCAATTGCTCCATTTGCTTCTGCTATTTCATCAACTTTTCCAAGAACTCTTTTACCTTCTATTAATGCCGTAATTCTCTCTTCATCTAGTGTATTACCCTCTATTTGCAAAGTTCCTGTAATAGTTCTAATTTGATTTACTTTTCTTAGCATTGGTAAAGTAGATGTTGAATCAATAGCTTCAAGTTTTCCAATATTTAAACTAATTTTACTAATTAGGTCAATAATTTTAGTTGTCACTTTAAAAGGTGGTGTATATTTCATTTATTGCTCTTTTTATAATTATTGAGATTGTACCATAGAACAATTTATATTTTAAAATCGCTGTTTTTATACTTCTTTATATTTTTCCACTAACTTTTTCAATACTATATTCTTGTATATAAATTCATGATTTTGAAATCTATTTAATAAAACTATATTGTTTAGGTTTTTCTTGTGTTATTGTTCCATCTGGAAGTTGAAAATATAACTTTTTATTTTTACTATAAACATTTGCAATACCTCTTTTTAGGCTATCTTTTTGTGCATCTTTTACAGCTTTTGATGCAATTTTTAATATTTTAATTTCTAATTCATACATAGATTCATCTTTCTAAAAATATTTTTCTGAATTTTCATCAAAAATTTCATTTAAATTTATTATGTAAGTTTGACTAAAAATAAGAAATTTTACAATCTCTCATTAGCTTTTTTATAAACTTCCATATCATCTCTTTTCCCAATTGCAATTATATAAATAGATAATACATCATTTTGAACTTCATAAACAATTCTAACTCTTTTTTTTGACACATAAACTTTTCTAAATCCACTAAGATTCATATTATTTTTATTTCCAAGAGGAAATCCAATTTCAGGCGAATTTTGAATTTGTTTTAATTTCTTAAATACTTGTATTTGGAGAGCACTATCTAACTCTTTTAAATCATCTTCAATTTTAGGATGTAATTTTAAAATATACATTTTATAAAGAAGTTGCATCTATATTAAACTTTTTAGCCATATCTTCAATTGATAGATAATCAGATTTTGGAGTTTTAATTCTACTTTGAATTATTTCATAAATTTCTTTATGTTCTATATTATTCATAAGTTCTTCAAGTTCTTTCAATCTTTCATATTCCTGTGTTGAAATTACAACTGCTTCTAGTTTATTATTTTTTAATACACCAACTTTTTCAATAGTATGTTCTTTTATATCTCCTAAAATTTTGCTAATTGATTTTGTGAAATCAGTGATTGATAATAGTTCATTCTGAGTATAACTTACCATTTTATTAACTCCTATATTTTATATATAATATTATAGCAAATTAACAAGTAAATATACTTGGTTTTAAATAAACATTTATAAATAAAATAGAAAAAAACAAATTAATATGAGTATAGAGAATCTTGCAAAACTTAGTAATTTAGGTGTCATAACTATAAATAGATTTTTTACAAGGACAATATAAAAATAGATTGTGTATTACATAAATTTTATAAAACTTTAGGACATAATAATTAATTATCTAAAGTTGTCATTTTGACATATTTGGATAAAAATGTTAAACTTTCAAATAACAAAGGACTTCACATGGAAATTACTAATACTATATTTGAAACCCTATTAACAAAGAACAATTTTAAGAAAAAAGAATTTGCTGAATATTCAAAAATTCCTTATGATACTGTTGTTGGTTGGAAGAAAAAAGGTTATGTTCCTGCTTATGCTATGGTTATATTAAAAGATATGATTTATAGAAAAAAACTTGATGAAGAAACAGAACAAACTTTAAAAAGAAATATACAACCAATAATAAACCAGAATCATAATTTAACTAAAATAGAAGAGAACAAATTAAAATCTGTATTTTGGGGAACTAATTTTACAACAGAAGATATATTAAGAGGAATTAAAGAGAAAAATCAAAAAATAATGCAGAAAATGAAAGAAAATATGTCAAAAACTGAAATTAAAGAAATTACACTGAAAATAAATTTTTAAATAATAAACTCATGTCACTTATGGCATAATTACATAAAGGATTTAATATGACTAGATTAGAATTAATACAAAAAATTGAAAATAGAAAAAAACAAATTAATATCAGTATAGAAAATCTCGCAAGATTAAGTAATTTAGGTGTTAGAACTGTAAATAGATTTTTTGCAGGTGATGATGTAAAACTTAGTACAATAGAAAGAATTACAAATTTACTTGGTCTTGATTTTGCAGGAAATGAAGTAGTTCCATTAACTCAATTACAAAAACAAAGAGCAAAAGAAAAAGCTTTATTTATGGCTTCTTTAGTTCAAAGTACATCTGCTCTTGAAGTTCAAGGTTTAGAAGAAGACTCTTTAAATAAAATAATAGATAAATTTGAAAAAGAGTTTTTACAAGGACAATATAAAAATAGATTGTGGGTTGCATAAATGATTGATAGCACAAAACCAATAGATGATGCAACACCACTTAATGATACATCAGGGTTAAAACTTCCTAAAAATAAATTTTATACTTTAAAAGAAATTTATATTAAAGAAGCTGAAAATATTGCAGATGCAACAATTAAATATTTATCAGCAATACCAACTAAAAAAGAAGCTCCTTTTACTTACGATTGGTTTTTAAAACTTCATATTGAGATGTTTGGTAATGTTTGGGATTGGGCTGGAAAACCAAGACAAATTGAATTGTCAATTGGGATAAAAGCATATCTTGTTTCTATGGAATTAAAAAAATTAAGTGATGATTTTTTATTTTGGGATAAAAATAAATCTTTTGATGTATATGAAATAGCTTCAAGACTGCATCATAGAGCAGTTCAAATTCATCCTTTTCAAAATGGAAATGGTAGATACAGTAGAATGTTAGCAAATATATATCTTAGACAAAAAGGTTTAATGCCTGTAAAATGGCAAGAAGATTTACTTGCAAGTGAAAATCCAAAAAGAAGTGAATATATTCAAGCTTTGAAAAAAGCTGATAATAGAGATTATACTGATTTGATAGAGATGCATAAAATTACATATTAAAATATGTATATTTGAATTAAATAAAAATATTTAAAAAGTATGCTACAATAAAAAACACAACAATTGTGTTTTTTATTCTCAAAAGGAAAAGTTATGACTCAAAAAGTTAGAAGTAATGTTTATTTAGATACTGAATTAAAAGAATCAGCAAGAGAAATGTTTAAAAATTATGGATTAAGTTTAAGCGACGGTATAAATTTTTTATTAAAACAAGCAACAGAGAAAAAAAGCCCTATATTAGATTTAAACATTGAACAAATAAGCCCAAATGACCCTGATTATAAATTAATAGAAGAAGCAAGAAAAAACAGAGCAAATGGGGAAAAAATCCATTCACTTGAAGAAGTAATGAAAGAATTTAATGCTAATTGATATTCAAGATAGTGCCTATAAAGATTTAAAAAAAATTGATAAATCAGAAGCTATAAAAATATTACAAACAATAAAAAAACTTGAAGATTATCCAAATATTACAAATGTAAAAAAATTAACAAATCATTATCCACCATTTAGATTAAGAATTGGAGATTATAGAGTTTTATTTGATATTGAAGAAGATAAAATTATAGTATCAAATATTAAGCACAGAAAAGAAGCTTATTAAATAAATTCGATTCCTAATTGCGGGATCGAACCGCAGTCTTAAAATACAAATAAAAGACTTTTAAAATACAAATATATTACGATATAATTGAACATCCTATTATATAGAGTTAGTTTAAAAAATTGTCTTTTTTATTCAGGTTACTAATAGGTTACTAAAGCCTTCAAAAAACAAACCTTAAAGTGGCTCAAAGAACTATTATATAGGAATATTTAAAAAAATAGCTTCAAATCCCGCACATCTCCAATTTTCTTAAAAGCTCGACTTTATAGTATTTATAGCCATACAATAGCTTTATTTTATAATTTACTTTTCATTTCAGTTAATCTATCAATAAGCTTTTCTAGTTCTTTTTTATTTAAATAAACACTTTCTATTTTACTTTTTGATAATTTAATTAAATTCATATTTAATTTTCATAAAGATTTAAAACATTATATCTTCTGTAAATTAATTGACTAATTTTATACTTCATTTTACAATACATTTAATTATTAGTTTTAGATTCTAAAAAAGAAGAAATAAAAATAAAATTTCTTCCTCTTTATTTAATTTGACTAGAAAAATTATCTTAAAAAGTCAACCCAGCCTGAAATAATATCCTAGAGATATTTCCTACATTTTCACTCTCTATATCTTCACTTCCTATTACTCTTGCAATTTGTAATTTTGTGAAGGTATTTTTATAGTTTGTGTAATATCCTATTCCTGTATCTTGTAGTGTTCTTCTTTTAAACTGAGAGTCTTTTTCACTATTACTCATATCTCCACTTGCCACATCATAGAAGAATCCTATTTTATGACTTAAAGTTTGAATTTCTGGAAGTCTTATTTTAAATTCTGTATTAAACATTATTGCATTTTCTACACTTTGTTCACCATCAGAAAACACTTTTACACCATCCATTCCACCAAGAGTAAAATCTTCACTTCCATCTAAGTTTTTATTATTTAGGGCGTATTGTGTTTTTACATTTGTATTTAAAGAGTAAGTTGGGGTAAACAGAATTTCATTACCAAGGTTTAGGTTTACTTTTGAGTAAGTACCTTGATTATTTACACCTACTTTATCTTGAGTTTTAGATTGTTCATCTTTGATATCTAATTTACCTATTGTATAGAAAGATTCTATTTTACAGTTAGAATCAAATCCTAGAAGTGTATGATTTTTTGTATAATCTAATCCTAGTTTTACGCTATTTATTTCTCTATTTTTATTTAATGCTTCATCATAGTAATCTTTCAATTCTTTATTAGAGTAAACAGTTGTAAAGTGATCTGTCAACCCTAAAACATACTCAGAAATTATAATCCCTAAGCAGCAATTTC
>CAZDFZ010000010.1:0-18445 GCA_964504855.1 uncultured Aliarcobacter sp. | reverse complement strand
ATTTTGACAAACAATGCTAAAGGTTTAGCTCTTACATCTTTGGGTGTATTTATAATGAGTTTAGAATCTCTTTTTATAAAATTTACAACAATTTCATCTTTTTTATTCTCGTTTTATATAGGAATATTTATGTTTATTTCTATGTTTACAGCTTTTGTATTTAATAAAAAAGAGTATATAAAAAAATCTTTGACTAAAACTTCATTTATGTTGATTGTTTGTGCTTTTTTGATGGCAATTTCTAATATATTTTTTATTACTGCTGTTAAAACTACAACCGTTGCAAATGTTGTGATTATTTTTAGTACATCTGCACTTTTTGCAGCTTTATTTGCATATCTGTTTTATAAGGAAAAGATTTCTAAGAATATACTAATCTCATCATTTTTTATCTTTATTGGATTATTTATTATTTTTAATGACAAATTAGAAATGGGAAGTTTGTTGGGAAATATTTATGCAATACTTTGTACAGCAATATTCTCTATCTCTTTTGTTTTATTGTCACATTATAAAGAGATGGATAGGATAATTTTAACTGCTTTTAGTGGATTAGCTTTAAGTTTTTTGGCATTTTTCTTTTGTGATGAATTGATAATTGATTTTAAAACTTTAATGATTGTAATGATAATGGGATTATTAATAAGTCCTATTTCAAGGGTTTTATTAGGAAATGGTGCTATTTACATAAGTGCCAGTGAAGTTAGTCTTTTGATGATTATTGAAACAGTAATGGCACCAATTTGGGTTTGGCTATTTTTAGATGAAGTACCAAGTTCTTACACGTTTATTGGTGGAAGTATAATAATAGCAACTTTGATAGCTAACTCTTTATATACTTTAAAAAAGAGATAAATATTAATTTTTTCTAAACATCTAAGAATGTTAATTGTTCTATAATAGAGCATGAAAATTATTTTTAAAGGTCTATTATGAAATTCACATATTTTAATCCAACTTCTATAGAGTTTGGAACAGGAAAAATAAAATCAATAGTAAACTATATTGATAAAAAATTAAAAGTTTTAATTGTTTATGGTGGTGGAAGTATCAAGAAAAATGGTGTTTATGATCAAGTTATAACTGCACTTGATGGATATACATATGTTGAATTTGGTGGAGTTGAGCCAAATCCATCAATTGAAACTTTAAATAAAGCTGTAAAAGTTATCAAAGATGAAAAGATAGATTTTGTATTAGCAGTTGGTGGTGGTTCGGTAATTGATGGAAGTAAATATTTAGTAGCAGCAGCTCTTTATGATGGTGATGGTTGGGATTTCTTAGATGGAACAGTTCAAGTTGAAAAGGCACTTCCTTTAGGAGCAATTTTAACACTTCCAGCAACAGGAAGTGAATCAAATACAACAGCTGTAATTTCAAGAATTTCTACAAATGAAAAAAGATATTTTGGTTCACCTTTAGTTTATCCAAAATTCGCAATTCTTGACCCAAGTGTAATGAGTTCATTAGATGATAGACAATTGGCAAATGGTTTAGTAGATGCTTTTGTTCATACTTGTGAGCAATATTTAACTTATCCAAATAGTTCATTATTACATGATGGTTATGCTCAAACTATTTTAAAAGGTTTAAAAGATTTAGCTGTTAATTGGAAAAATAGACACGATGCTCTTTGGCAAGAAAATCTTATGCTTTTAGCAAATCAAGCTTTAAATGGATTTATAGGTATGGGAGTTCCACAAGATTGGGCTACTCATATGATAGGACATGAATTAACAGCATTTTATGGACTTGATCATGCAAGAAGTTTAGCAGTTGTTCAACCTGCACTTATTCGAGTTATGATGGATGAGAAAAAAGAGAAACTTGATCAAATGGGGAAAGAAGTTTTTGGAGTTTTACATAATAAAGAGATAGTTCTTGAAGCTTTAGAATATATGTATCAAAGCATTGGAATTTCTACAAATCTAAATGATTATGATATAGATGATAAAGTTATTGAAAATGTAACATCTGCATTAAAAAAACATGGTATGACAGCCATTGGAGAAAATGGAACAATAACTTTAGAAAAAGTTGCTCAAATTCTAACAATGGCTATGAAATAGGCAAAATAATTTCGAACAAAGCTCCTTTATGGATTTTATCCATATAAAGGAACTCTTTGTTTTTTACTTTTAAAGTACCTTTTAGATGTTTTTCTACTAAAAGTTTACTCATATATAAACCTATTCCTGTTCCATTTGATTTATGTTTTGTTGTAAAATATGGTTCAAAAATTTTATCAATAATATTTTCATCAATTCCTCCAGCATTATCTTGTATTCTAATTATTAAATCATTTTCTTGTTGATAAATGTTTATTAAAAGATATTTTTCCATATCAGATATTGATTGTAAAGCATCTTTTGCATTTACTAAGATATTCATTAATACTTGAATAAGTTCATTTTCTAAAGATAATATTTCTATGTTCTTATCAATATTTCTTATTAGATTGATTTGATTTTTCATAAATGTATTACCCATTAATTCTAAAGCTTTTTCAATAGCATTAGAAATATTCATTTTTGAAAGTTCTTTTTCTTTACTAAAAAAGTTTCTAAAATCTTCAATTGTATTTGATAAATATGCAGTAGCATTTTTTATATGATTTACAGATTCATGGAATTCATCATCACTTAATATATTAAATTCTTTTTTTACTTCCATACCTGATGCAGCAACACTAATTGTTGAAAGAGGTTGTCTCCATTGATGTGCAATATTTTCAAGCATTTCTCCCATTGAAGCCATTCTTGATTGTTGGATAAGGATTCTATTTTTTTCTTCATTTTTTTCAATTTCAATTTCAATTTTTTTATTTAATTGAGCATTTAATTTTTTTAATAAATAATGTCTATAAAATAAAATTCCTACAATGATAAAGATTATTAAGATAGAAAAAAGTTTGTATAAGAATGAATAATCTAACTCTTTTTGATAGCTTACCGAAACCCAACGATTTAGTATTTCTTGTTTTTGCTTAATTGAAATATCATTAATCGCTTTATCAAAAATTGTATTTAAAATAGGTTCATCATTTCTTGTTCCAACACCTAAATTTAGTGTTTCATCAAATTTACCAGTAATTTTTAATTGACCAATATAGCTATTTTGAATATTATATCCGACACTAGGAAGAGTATCAATTAATCCAAATACTTTTCCCTGTTGTACAAGATTTAATCCTTCATGAATATTTTCTACATATAAGAAATCAAAATCAGGATATTTAATTTTTAGAAGTTCTCCAAAAGCATAACCTTTCACAAGAGCTAGTTTTTTATCTTTTACTTGTTCTAAATTATCAATAAATGGAGCATTTATATCAGCTGCAATTACCAATGGAACATCTAAATAAGATTTTGTAAAATTAAGGTATTTTTCCCTTTGTGGTGTGGTCATAATAAGTGAAAAAATATCACAAGTTCGATTTTCTCCGTATTCTAAAGATTGTGACCACGATTTTGTTGGGATTAATTTAATTGGAATTTTTATTTTATCTTCTAGTAATTTTATATAATCAGCAGCTATTCCAATATGTTTGTTTTTATCAATTTTCTCAAATGGCATCCAATCTGGATCAACACACATTTTGATATTTTTTTTGTTTTGTAAATATAGTTTTTCTTTATCATTTAAAAGAAAATTATCTTCAAGATGTTTTGTATATATTAAATCTTCAGAGTTTAGATTTTCTTTTATTAGTCCCATAACTCTATATGTATTAATTATTAGGTTAATTCTTTCTTGAGTTATTGTCCCGATTTTTCCATTTTTATCAAAAACTAATTTTTTCATTTCATTTGCTTCAAAAATTAGACTTTCTAAACTTTTATGTTGAGGATTGTATTTTTCAAAAATTAATTTTGCAACTTCATCAATATTTTCAAAGGCATATTCCCAACCCATAATAGTTGCATTATAAAAATCTTTTACTAATTTTGGATTATTTTGTGCAAACTCTTTTGTAGTAAAGATCAATTCTTCATAAAAATCAAAACCATAATCTTTTGGATGAAATATTTTGCTTTCATAACCTTTTTCTTTTAGTAAGAAAGGTTCATTTGTAGTATATGCAAGCATTAAATCGGTTTTTTTATTTATTAAATCGTTGGTATCAAATGAATGATCAATAATATTTACATCATTTAGTGTTACACCTTTGCTTATGAGCATAGATTGAAGTGTAGCAAATCTTTGCTGCTCTTTTGTAAGCATAATATTTTTATTTTTTATATCTTGAATATAGTTGATATTTGAGTCTTTAAGTGCCAATAAAATAAGAGGAGAAGATTGAAAAATAGAACCAAGCAGTGTGAAATCTTTTTTCTCAGAAATATCAACTATTAGTGAACTAGAACTTGTACCAAAATCAGCTCTTTTTTGCTCTACTTCTTTTGAAACATCAATAGATAAATCAAATTTTTTAAGTTCAACATCAAGTCCAACATCTTTATAAAAACCTTTTTCACGTGCCACATAAAACCCTGCAAATTCAAACTGGTCTAACCACATTAATTGCACAGATGTTTTTTGTAAAGTATTAGCATTTAGGCTTAATAAAAAAAGTATTAATAAAGTTATTAGTGAGAATAGCTTTTTTATAGCAAAACCTTTATATTAATTTTACATTTATTAACGCAATATTATAACAAAGTAAGATAAAATACTTATTATTAATTTTAGGAATAAAAATGTCTAAAGAAAAAACAATAAAAGACAAAATTTTAGAGTATGTTTATACTATTTCAAAACAGCCAATATTGTTAAAAGATTTGTTAGTTGCAAATAGACAACATAATGAAGGTATGCACGTAGATCCAGCAAAATTGGGATTTAGAATAAGATTAATTAGAGCATATATTGTATATATTGGACTTGTTTTAGCTATATTAATCCCTATAGCTCTTTTGACACATAAACCTTTAGTAAAAGCTGATCCACATATTTCAATTTTGGGGGCTATGGCGATAACTGCTGTAATATTTATAGGATTTAATTTTTTTAGGGATAGAATGAGAGATACTATGACAAAAGTGCTTATAAAAAGGTCTTGGAAGTTACATTTCCCGTTTTTTTCTTATGAGGAGTATTCAGAAAAAATTAACGATATTTTTGAAAATGCTATGAAAGAAGAGATTTCAAAAAGAGATTTAGAAAAGTACATTTTAGAAAATCTTTCAAAATAGTAAGTAGGATTACCTACTTATCATATAAAGCAACAGCTTCTTTGTTTCTTTGTTTTTTTAGTTCCATATCCACATATTTCTCAATCACGTCTTGTTTTTGTTTAAACGCAAGTGTTATTTTTCGTTTAACTGGTCTATTTTCATATATAAAAAATCCTGCTTCATACATAGATAGTCGAATAGGTGTTGCAATAGCATAAGAACTCATAATACAAGAGTTTTTACAAAGTTTATAAATATCTTCAAAATACTCTTTTGTCCAAAGCTCAAAATTTACATCACTTGAAAAAGCATCTTGATAAATTATGTCAAATGAGTTCTTTTCTAGGCTTTTTATATAATCTCTAGCATTTCCAATAAAAACTTCAATTTTTAGTTTTTCATCTTCATATTTAGAAGTTTGGGAAATTGAATTTATGATATGTTTTATACTATCAAACTCTTTTGGAAATTCAAAATCATCCAGTGATTTTACAAGATTTCCATCAAGTTCTGGAGAAAAAATATTTAGTTTCACATCAAGGTTATTTTGTAAACAATAATAAATTGTCGAAAAAGTGTTATATCCAATTCCAAAACAAATATCCAAAATTGTAAGTTCAAGTTTATCTTTGTGAAATGTAAAAGCTGGGATTATATGTTTTGATAAAGCTTCGTTTATAGCTCCATCGTCTGGATTGTGATAGTGTTGGTTATATAGTTTTGAAAATAGGGTGTTTGAACCATCTTTTGTGGCTACTATAGTATTAATATTATCTTGCAAGATTAATTTTTCACTTTACTTTTTTGATTTTATAAGCCATTGTCCCAATGGTGCATTTTTTTTGCAGTGAAAATATAAGTATCATCAAAAAGCTCAATACAATTTGGTGCTTGAAAACCAACATTTTCAAGTAACTCTAAAAGTTCATATTTATTGTCATTTGAGATTTTTTCTAAAATTATAATATTTCCAGAGTTTTCTAAAGCTTTGTACATAAGTTTTAAAATCATTTCTAATTCAGAACAATGAGATAAAATATTTCCTAAAACGATATATTCAAACTCTCTTGCTGTTGCTTTTAGTTTAGCACTTGATTCATCCACAAAAGGAATATATTTAATATTCCCTTCATTTTCATTTTTTATTTCTTCCAAAGCTAAATCAACTAAACCTAAAGAGTTATCTATATGAAGAATAGAGATATTTGTATATGATGAAAATAATTCTTTAAAAAGATTTAGCTTTTGTTGCATTTTTAGTTTCCTAAGGCTTTTAATTTATCTTCACAAAGAAATAACTCTTTATTTGACATAACACCAATTTTAGTAGATAAAATATCTCGAGCTATTTCTTTTGCTTCTTCTAAAGAGTGCATAGTGTAAGTTCCGCATTGATATTCATTTAATTCAGGAATATCATTTTGTGATTTTACTTCTAGTACATCTTTCATCGCTTTTTCCCAAGCAGTGGCTACTGTTGTTTCATTTGGTGTTCCAATTAAACTCATGTAAAAACCAGTTCGGCAACCCATTGGAGAAACATCAATAATTTCAACTGAATCAGAGTTTAGATGATTTCTGATAAATCCTGCAAATAAATGCTCTAAAGTATGAATACCTTTTTCACTTAATATTTTTTTATTAGGTACACAAAATCTTAAATCAAATACTGTAATATCATCACCTTTTGGTGTTTTCATAGTCTTTGCAACTCTAACTGCAGGTGCTGGCATGATTGTATGATCAACTCTAAAACTATCTAATAATGGCATAGTAAATTCCTTTAAATTTATAAAATAATTGATGGATTATATCTAAAGAAATTTAAATAGGTATAATCATCAAGAAATGATTTTTACAACCCAAAAGTAACCAAAAGCTGTGAATCTTCTATTTTTATATCTTTCATGAGCGAGCCTTTGAAAGATGATTTATCCACTTGATAAATAGGAATAGAGTTAAAAATATCATCAATTATTGGTTTTGTATTTGAAGTAAGGTTGTTCACAAAATCTTTATCAATATCAACATTTGTGAATTTTAACTCTTCAATTTGAATATCTTTTAAGAATATTGCAGATTTTTCTTTATCAAAATATGGACTTCCCGTAAGAGAAAAAGTTCCTCTTGAATTAGGCATAAAAACTGTAGAAAAGTTTGTATTTATAGTCGCTGTTAATCTATTTGAACCATTTTTTATATAAATATATGGTTTTTCAAGTTGAACAAAAGCAAATACAAAATCTTGATTTATTGGGAATTTTTGTGAGAAATTGTTTAATTCACTCTCTTGAATTTGTAAAGTCAAACCTTCACTATCGAGTTTTTTTATACATCCTGTGAAAAATATAATTGTAAATAAAATAATTAGTGTTTGAATCTTTTTTTGAATATACATTTTCTCTCTTTTTATTCTTATTTTGGGTATTATATAAGATATTTTGTAAAATCAAAAGGTTAATATGCAAAGTTTTGACAATTATTTTGAACTGAATAAAAATTCTTCAAACAATTATGAATTAAAATTATTTAGTAATTGGAATAAACAAACTTTATCTTCAATTATAGAAAAATTAGAAAAATTAAATTTATCAAATAACTCAAAATTAGAAGTTGATTTTCAAGGTTTAATTGAATGTGACAATAGTGCAATGATTTATTTAATTTCATTTTTTAGAAGATTTCAAGAGCAAAACTTAATGCTAAAGTTAGGTAAACATGAAGATATTTATAGATTTTATGAAAAACATTATCAAGATAATTATATTAAATTAGAAGATAAAGAAAGTAAAATAGAACTTATTGGTAAAAAGATTTATAAAAGCTATAAAGAGACTATATCTTTTATAAATTTTGTTGGAAAAGTTTTTTATTACTTTATATATTCTTTATTTCATCCAAAAAAAATCCGTTTTAAAGCCATGTTAAAATATATAGACACATCAGCTGTAAATGCACTTTTAATAGTAGGATTAACTTCATTTTTGGTGGGTGTAGTAATTGCGTATCAAGGAGCAGTTCAGCTTGAAAAATTTGGAGCAAATATTTTTATAGTTGAGATGATTTGTATTACTATGTTTAGAGAAATTGCTCCTCTTGTAACAGCTATTGTAATAGCTGGAAGAAGTTCAAGTTCATACACTGCTGAAATTGGAGCTATGAAAATAACAGATGAAATAGATGCCATGAGAACTATGGATTTTGAACCAACACTTTTTTTGGTATTACCGAGAATTTTTGCATTAGTGATTTCATTGCCTTTGTTGGTATTTTTTGCTGATATGATAGGAATATTTGGGGGAATGACAATAGCTTATTTAGATTTGGATGTGACATTTACAGAATTTATTTCAAGAATGGGACAAGAAGTACCACTAAAACACCTTTTAATTGGTGTTTTTAAATCTATATTTTTTGGAATAGCAATAGCGATTATCGGATGTTATAGAGGTTTTCAAGTGCAAAATAACACTACAAGTATAGGAAAATATACAACAATAAGTGTCGTAAATGCTATTTTTGTAGTTATTGCATTAAATGCTATATTCTCAGTAATTCTAACTCAAATTGGAATATAATGGAAATAGTAAAAGTAACTAATTTATCAACAGCTTTTGGAGAAAATATCGTACACAAAGATATCTCTTTTAGTGTAAATGAAGGGGAAATATTTGGAGTTTTAGGTGGTAGTGGTTCAGGGAAAACTGTACTTATAAAACAAATTGTAATGTTAGATAGTGTTCAAAAAGGAGATATTGAAATTTTAGGAGAAAATATCTCGACCCTTGATTTAGAAAGAAGTCAAAATCTAAAACAACAATTTTCTTATCTTTTCCAATTTGGTGCTTTATATTCATTTTTAAATGTAATAGAAAATATATCTGTAATGTTAAAAGAGTATACAGATTTACCAGCTGATTTAATAGAAAAAATAGCTTATACAAATTTAGAAATTGTGGGGCTTCCAAAAAGTTGTGCATTATTATATCCATCTGAGTTAAGTGGTGGAATGAAAAAAAGAGTGGCCCTTGCAAGAAGTCTTGCTATGCAACCAAAGATTTTGTTTTTGGATGAACCAACAAGTGGTTTAGATCCTGCAAGTACACAAAAAATAAATGAATTAATAATAAATTTGAGAAATATGCTAAATATTACAATAGTTATAATAACTCACGATTTAGAGACTATAAAAACAGTTTTAGATAGATTTATAATATTAAAACAAAAGATAATTTTTGATGGTAATATCACTGAAGCTTTAAATAGTCAAGATGAATTTATAAAAGATTTTTTAACAAATAAAGGCAAATAATGGATACAAAAATAAACTTTTTTAAAATAGGATTGTTTGTAATAACCCTTATTGTTTCACTCCTAATTCTTGTTTTTTGGCTTGGCAAATATGGTTTTGAGAAGAAAAAATTTGATGAATATTCAATCTATTTTCAAGAATCAGTTGCTGGATTGAATATTGGCTCATCTATCAAATATAAAGGTTTTGATGTTGGAAGTGTAAGTGAAATTAAACTAAATCCCTTAAATTCTGAAGAAATACAAGTTGATATAAATATAAAAAAAGGGACACCAATAAAAGAAGATAACTATGCTTTTTTAGGGAATTTAGGAATTACTGGACTTAAGTATATAGAATTAAAAGGTGGAAGTAATAATTCAAAATTACTAGAGCCAAATGAGCATGGATTAAAAGTTATTAAATCAGAAACTTCAACTCTTACAAATTTAGTTGATTCAACAACAGATATAACAAATGAATTAACAATTGTTTTAGGACAAATTAAAAAACTTTTAAATGATGAGAATATAAAAAACATCTCTACTACTTTGGTTAAAACACAAAATAGTATGACAAATATAGAGCAGTTTAGTTCATATTTAGTAAATAATGAAAAAAAATTAGATGAATTATTAAAAAATATTTCAACTCTTACAAAAAATGGGAATCAATCTTTTGATAGTATTGAAAAATCAGCAAATTCATTTAAAGCTTTATCAACTGAGCTTTTGGCTGAGGTAAAAAAAGGTAATTTTGATATGAAAGATTTATCAAAAGAGAGCTTTGATAAATTGAATAAAGTTTTAAATAGTCTTGATGGAACACTTTTACAAACACAAAATTTAATTGACAATCTAAATCAAAGTCCAAGTGATGTTTTATTTAAACAAAAAAATATAAAAAATGGACCAGGAGAATAATATGAAAAATCTTTTTTACCTTTTAATAGTAATTTTAATTTCTGGATGTTCTTTGAAGCAAGAACTTAGGGATATAAATAGTTATTCTATTGATTTTAATTCAAAAAATAAAAGCTATCAAAATAGTTCAAAATCAATTTTAATTGAAGAGCCACTTGTGAATAATAGTTTTAATTCAAGATCAATTTTTTATAGTACAAAACCATATTTATTTGAAGAATATGCAAAAAATAGATGGATAAATTTACCAAGCAATATGATTCACAACTCATTATTACAATCTTTCCAAAGTAGTAATATTTTCTCTTTAGTATCACAAGAAGATTCAAAAATAAAATATGAGTATGTTTTAAAAACAAATGTAATCAAAATATATCATGAAATAGATGGTGATAAATCCTATGCAGTTTTAAAAATCAAATTTGATTTATTAAAAGATAAAACTCTTGTAAAAACTATGGATTACGATAAAAGAGTTTTAGTTTCACAAAACATTCCATATGAATTTGTAAGAAGTGTAAATAAATCTTTTGAAGAAATAATAGAAGAGTTACTAAAAGATATAAGTAACTCTTCTTTATAAAAAGCATTAAATTAGTTTATAGGTATAAAAATTAGTGTTTCAAGATCTTCAGGTTTTGTTGTTTTTGGGTCATTTAAATACTCTTCAAAAGGAAAAGTATCTCTTAGGATGATTTGATTTTCAACTATCCAAATATTAAAAATTTCATTGTATGTATCACAAAGAGTTTCGTAACTCCCTTTATGTAAAAAAGTTGCATATTTTCCACCATTGATTGTTGTAGTAGAAATGCCATCAATTAGAGCTATATTTGTATCTTTTGTGATACAAGCATCATATCTTAGCAGTGATTCTTCTACAATGTGTGGATTGTCATAACCTATACCAAATAACCTACTGTTTTTATTTACTATATTGTTTGAATAGGCAAATGTCATAAGTTTTTCCCAAGCAGGGGCACATTTTGTGTACGCTCCTGTATGTCTTACACATAATACTTCTATTGGTTTTATATTTAAAATTTGTGGGTTTAGCATATCTTTTCCTTTTTAATTGTATTTACACCAACAACCATTTTCATGGTCATTTACCATTCCACAAGCTTGCATAAAAGCATAGATTGTTACACTTCCCACAAACTTAAAACCTCTTTTTTTCAAATCTTTAGCTAATTCATCTGAAATTTCACTTTTTGTACAAGATAACTTATAATCAATCACATCATTTATAATAGTTTTATTATTTACTCTATTCCAAAAATAGTTATTAATTGAACCGAACTCTTTTTTTATTTGTAAAAATAGTTTGGCATTGTTTATAACTGCTTCTATTTTTGGAATACTTTTGATAACAAGCCCACTTTCAAAAATCCTATTTACATCATCTTGTGTATAGGATGCCACATTTTCTAAAGAGAAGTTTTCAAAAACTTTTCTATAACCATCCCTTTTTTTAAGAACAGTTAGCCAACTTAGACCTGAACTTTGAGTCTCAAGTGAAAAAAGTTCAAAAAGTGCATCATCATCGTGAATAGGTTTTCCCCATTCGTTATTGTGATAATCCACATATTGTGCATCATTTTGCTTTACCCATCCACATATTTTATGCTCCATAACACTTCCTTATGTATTCTTGTAAACACTCTATTGAGTCTAAATAATCTTTTTCATTTGCAGTTGCTTTTGCACTTAAAATAGCACCTTCAACAACTACTGTAATATAAAGTGAGAGTTTTTGTGTATCACAAGCTTTTAACTCTTTTAATAAAACTGCTTTATCTAAAATATCTTTAAAACACATTCTAAGGCTCTCATAAAAGCCTTTACTCATAGCATCAAAATCCTCATCAAGATTTGACATCTCTTGAACTATATTTGCTAAAGGGCAACCTTTTTTAAAATCTCTTAATGATATATCATTTAAAACTTTAAAAAGTTCATCTAAAATATTTGACTCATATACCAAAATAGTTGCATATCGTTTTGTAAATCTATCTTTCATTTTCTCTTTTAAAGCACACATTGCCATCTCTTTTTTATTTGCAAAAAAGTAGTACATAGAGCCTTTGTGAACTTGTGCTTTTGATAAAATTTCTGAAAGTGAGGCTCCTTGATAACCTTTTTCATATATTTCATCATAAGTTATGTCTATTAGTTTTTGTCTCGTATCATTAGAGTTTTTCATAATTTTCCTAAATAATTTCTATTTGTATTATAGTTTTTATTTACTAATTGGTCAATAAATTTTTAAAAATACTTGACTAATTGGTCTAATGTTTGATATAGTTTTATTGACTGATTAGTTAATTGTAAAAAAGGAGAAAAAATGAAAGTTATAGAAAAGATAGTTGAAGATAAAAATTACACAGCAATTAACTTAGGAAATTTAGATGATCTTATGCAATACTCTTTAATACATAAAGTTAATAAACAAAAAATAGAAGGAAAAGTCTTTTTAAAAGAGCCAACAAATGCAACTGGAACTGAAATCTCTTTTAATTCTTTGGCACCAAGAAGTGAACAACCATATTTTCATATTCACTATAAAAATGAAGAGACATATATTATTTTAAAAGGGTATGGGTATTTTCAAGTTGATGGTAACTGTTTTGAAATAAAAGAGGGGAGTGTAATTCGTGTGGCACCTGCTGGTATTAGAGGGATTAGAAATGATTCACATGAAACAATGATTTATATGGTAGTTCAATCAAAAGAAAACTCTCTTGAAGAGTATACAACAGATGATGGGGAACGAGTTGCTTTTGAGCCAAAGTGGAAAAGTTTATAATCTTTTTGCATACATAGGAGCTAAATTCATAACTATAAAAAGTCGCATTATATGATGGATTGTAATGTATGGCACATTAGCTCCTACTAATAATGCAATTAAATTCATTTCAGTTTGTCCACCAGGACTAAATGCAAGAAGTGTAGAAACAGCTGGAAATTTAAAGAAATAATATGCAATGAAAATAAAAAATCCAGAAAAAATAGCCATTATAATAAAATGCCCAAAAGTACCAAGCAAAGTTTTTATAATCATTTTTAGTTTTACACCTCTAAAAGTAAAACCAATTATAGTTCCAAAAACAACTTGAACAAATTTGATTAATTCATCAGGTATTAATGTATGAATTAATCCACTACTATAGACAATAATACTAAAAATCATGGGACCTATTAAAAATGCAGCAGACATTTTTATTTTTTTTGCAATTAAAGCTCCACAAATTCCAATGATGATTAAATAGAAAAATTCAGTTAAATTTGTATCTTTTATAGCTTTTGTGATTAATTGATTTCCACTAATATCAAGATGAAAAATATATTGAATTATAAAAGGCAGAGATAAAACCACAAATAAGAGTCTTGAAGATTGAACTAATGTTATTTTAGCAGTATCAGCTTTTTGCTCTTCACCTAAAATTACCATTTCCACAACACCGCCTGGAGTTGAGCTAAAAAAAGCAGTTTTTCTATCAAATTTTAGAACTTTTACATAATAATACATCCCCGCAAAAGTAACTAAAATAGCATAAGGAATAATCAGTAAAATACTAAAAAAATATAGATGTAAATATTCTAAGATTTGTGGCGTAAAGGCGCTTCCAATTATCAAACCAATAAGAATTCGTGCAGGTGCTGAAAATAGTTTTGGACTTTGAATAGGAAGTTTTTCAAATCGAATTGCTATTGAAGTTGTAAAAATAGCTCCTAAAAGCCAAGGAAGAGGAAGATGTAAAAGTATAAATAAAACAGAGCCAAAAAAACCTATGAAAAGTGCAAGTAACATATAAGATAGTTGTTGCATATTTATCATAGGTTCCCTAGTTTAGTTTTGTTAGAAGTTTAGATTTAAGCTTCTATACTTCTTGTAACTAAATCTTGAGCCTCTTTTATTAAGAGTTCCAAATGTTCTTCACCGATAAAACTCTCAGCATAGATTTTGTAAATATCTTCAGTTCCAGATGGACGTGCAGCGAACCAACCACTTTTTGTAGTAACTTTTAATCCACCAATACTTGCATTATTTCCACTTGCGTTTGTATAGATGTTTTCTATCTCTTCATTTGCTAAAGTTTTAGATGTAATATCTTTTACACTAAGATTTTTTAGTTTAGCTTTTTGCTCATAATTTGCAACAGCATCAACTCTTTTATAATATGCTTTTCCAAACTCTTTTTCAAACTCTTGATAAATTACTCCTGGATCTTTTTTTAGTTTTGCAGTGATTTCAGCAGCTAAAAGATTTAAAATAATTCCATCTTTATCAGTAGACCAAACACTTCCATCAAATCTAAGAAATGAAGCTCCAGCACTCTCTTCTCCACCAAAAGCTAAACTTCCATTAAATAAACCATCAACAAACCATTTAAATCCTACAGGTACTTCATAAAGGTTTTTATCTAAAGATTTTACAACTTTATCAATCATCGAACTTGAAACTAAAGTTTTACCAACTCCAATATCATTTTTCCAAGATTTTCTATTTGAAAACAGATACCAAATAGCAACAGTTAAATAGTGATTTGGATTCATAAGCCCTACACTTTTTGTCACAATCCCATGTCTATCAAAATCTGGGTCATTAGCAAATGCAATATCATATTTGTCAGCCAATTCTATAAGCGAAGCCATAGCATATAGTGAAGAACAATCCATTCTTATTTTTCCATCATGGTCACATGACATAAATGAAAAAGTTGGATCTATCGTCTCATTTACAATGTCAAGATTTATTCCATAAATCTCTTTTATTTTTTTATAAACTTCAAGCCCTGATCCTCCTAGTGGATCAACCCCAATATTTAAATTTGCATTTTTTAGAATATCCATATCAATTATTGTGTCTAATGCTTTTACATAAGGTGTTATAAAATCAGCAACTTCTAAAAATTTAGATTCATATATATCTTCTTTTGATATAAATTTAACATCTTTTAAACCATCTTTTAATATCTCATTTGCTCTTTTTTCTATAACAGATGTAACATCAGTATCAGAAGGTCCTCCATTTGGAGTGTTATATTTAAAACCACCATCACATGGAGGATTATGAGAAGGAGTTATTATTACACCATCATTTAAATCCTTTGAATTTTTATTTGATTCAATTATTGTAAAAGACATAACAGGAGTTGGTGTATATTGATTGTTAGCTGCTATTTTACAGTGAACTTCATTTGCTAAGAAAACTTGTAAAGCTGTTGTTTGTGCAGGTGTAGATAAAGCATGAGTATCTATTCCTATGTGCATAACACCATTTATTCCAGCACTTTTTCTATATTCACAAAGTGCTTGAGTGATTGCTAAAATATGGTCTTCATTAAAACTTGATTTTGTAGAGTTTCCTCTGTGTCCAGATGTTCCAAAACTAACTTTTTGATTTTGTATATTTACATCAGGTTTATTAACATAATATGCTTCAATTAATTTTTCAATATTTTCTAGTATTTCTTTAGGTGCTTTTTTACCTGCTAAGTTATTTATCAAGTTTTATCCTTTACTGTTTTAATTGCTTTTATAAAAAGAAACATAATTTTATCGAAATTGCCCTTTTAATAAGGAAGTGAAAATATAAAATTGTAATAGGAAAAATTGTTAGAGTTTGTAAGTTATATAAAAAATGTAAGAAAAATAAAACTTTTAAAAAGTTTTTATTTTTCTTGAAGAAGAAATTACATTCTAATTTCTTCTCTTTTTTGTAAGAATACCCATCTTTCGTCGATTCTTTTTTGCCACTCATCAATTAAATATTCATATTCAGGTTTGAATAAGTGTTTAAATCTTGGTTGTGCACCTAAATAATCTCTTACAGGAACTACATTTTTTGGTCTGTAAGTGATATTTAATTCTCTTCCGCCAATGATTTCATATAATGGGAATACAAGTGAATCAACTGCTAAATCAGAAACTTCAATAGTTTGATTTGGAGCAAATTTCCACTCAGTTGTACAAGCAGACATTGCATTTATAAATACAGGTCCATAAGTACTAAATCCTTTTTGAATTTTAGTAACCATATCTTTCCATTTATTTGGAGCAACTTGAGCAACATAAGGAGCACCATGCGCTGCCATGATAGATACGATATCTTTTTTCTGTCTTTTTTCACCATAAGAGTGAGATCCAGCTGGTGCAGTTGTTGTACTTGAACCAATTGGAGTTGAAGATGATCTTTGTCCTCCTGTATTTGCATAAACCTCATTGTCTAAACAAACATACATAAAGTCATGTCCTCTTTCAAAACATCCAGAAATCCATTGGAATCCAATATCATAAGTTGAACCATCTCCACCAAATGTTACAAATTTTGGTTGTGGAGTATCAGCTGAGATTCTTCCTTTATTTCTTAAAGCTTTGTTCATAGTCTCAACCCCTGCCATAGCAGTTGATGAGTTTTCAAATCCAATATGAATCCATGAACAATCCCAAGAAGTATGAGGATAAATAGCTGTACAAACTTCTAAACATCCAGTTGATGCAGAAACAACTAAGTTATGATTAGTTGCATTTAAAACTTCTCTTACAATAATTGAGTGTGCACAACCTGGACATAAAAGGTGCGAACCTTCAAATCTTTCAGCTGCAGTAGAGAATGTTTTTAAATTTTTAATCTCTTTTTGTGTATTAACTATAACGCTCATTTTACTTCTCCTAATACATCATAAAAGCTAAGTTCTGGTCCTCTAACACCAACAAATCTTTGAATTTTTCCAGATAATTTTCCAGCTTTTGCTTCTTTGTCTAAATTTCTAAATATATCTTTTAAACCAGCAACAGTCATATCTCTTCCACCTAAACCGTAGATTAAGTTTGACATTAATGGTCGAGCAGGAGTATTAAATAATGCTCCAGAAACTTCGTTATATAAAGTTCCAACAGTTCCACCTGGAGCAGATCTATCCATACAAGCTACAGCTTTTACATTTTGTAAAGCTTCTGCCACTTCTTCAAGTGGGAATGGTCTAAATACTCTAGGAGCTACAACAGCAGCGTTTATTCCTTCTTCTTTTAATTGATTAATTGCAAGAATTGCAGTTTCATAAGTTGTACCTAAACAAACTATTGCAACATCAGCATTTTCAAGATTGTAAGACTCAACAAGTTTATATTCTCTTCCTGTTAACTCTTTAAATTGAGCAAATGTTTCTAAAATAACTTTTTTAGAACCCATTAAAGCAGCATGTTGTTTTGCTTTATGTTCAAAATGCCAATCTTGTTCAGTTTGTACACCGTGTGTTACAGGTTTATCAAAATTTAATAAAGCATTTACTTGTAAGTAAGGTCCAACAAAATCACAAGCAACTTTATCTTCTAAAGGAATAACATTTTGTGCTGTGTGAGATGTCATAAATCCATCTTGATTTGAAATAACTGGTAATCTAACATCTGGATGCTCAGAAATTTTAAATGCCATTAAAGTCATATCATAAGCTTCTTGAGGACAAAATGCATCAATTGAAATCCAACCAGAATCTCTTGTTAAATATAAATCTGAGTGGTCACCATTTACATTTAATGGTGCTGCTAATGCTCTATTTACTAAACATAAAACAGCTGGTATTCTCATTCCTGATGCTTGGTATAAAACCTCAATCATAAGTGCAAGTCCTTGAGAAGAAGTAGCAGTTGCAACTCTTCCTCCAGCAGCTCCAGCTCCAACACAAGCAGACATAGCAGCATGTTCAGATTCAGTCATCATAACTTCACCATCAATATATCCATTTGCATGGAACATTGCATAATTTTCAACAGTTGCAGTTGAAGGTGTAATAGGGTAAGCAGCAACAACATCTACATCGGCTTGTCTTAAAGCCTGAGAGTTTGCCATATTTCCATCCCAAACTTCTACTTTTTTTAATTCCATAACTCTTTTATTCATTACTCACCCTTTTTTTGTTTTACAGGCCATTGAGATAAAGCATCTTCAACAGTAACATATTCATTAAACATTAATAATGATTTTGGATTTGTCGGACAAACGCTTACACATAATCCACACCCTTTACAGTGTTCGTAATCAACACCTT
>CAZDFZ010000009.1:0-18636 GCA_964504855.1 uncultured Aliarcobacter sp. | reverse complement strand
CAGCTTCTACGCCTGCTCTTAATGTATCTTTTGTAAAAATTGTTGGCATTATATTTTCTCACTTTCATTTTTAATTTTAATTTCTTTTTTCCAAAGATTTAAAGTTACACTTTCTAAATCTAAAGGATTCTTTATCTTTTTATAAATAGGTCTTTCTTCATCATCTAGTTCACTTGTTTCTATTTCTTCGTATTTCGCCGGCGGAATAATAATATTCGCAATAAACATATCATCCTCAATAACATTGATAATTGATTGTTCATCTTTTTGCAAAGATACTAAATTATATTGAAGACCATCTATTGTCAAAACTGAATCATCTAAAACAAAATTTGCATATTGTTCATCTTCCCCATGAATATAAATTACATTCATATTTACTCCTATAAATTAAATTTTTTTATCGTATATTTAACTTTTACTACATCAGCAGTACCATTTACATTTATGTTAAATCCATTTTTTGCCCTGTCCGAAGAATAACAATATCCTAGTTGGAACCCACCACCTAAAAAACTAACAATGTCTAAATCAACCGAATAATCTAAATCAATTAAATCATATTTAAATGGTACATATACAAAAGGTGCATTTATTAAAATCTTTGGATAGTTTGGTTCTAATTTTCGCAAATCTGTTAATGCACAATTATTTAAATATGGATCTGTAGCTTCAGTTGAATTTGCAGGAACTGTAACTTTATACAAAGTCAAAGAATCTTCTGGCGGTAATTCATTTAAGTTTGTACAATCAACCTGGAATTTACCATCTAAATCTTTCCATAAAAAAACATAGCTATATTTTGTTTCCGCTGTTTGATTTTGTGGAACATTGGCTGTATTAGCCATATCAAAAACACTATGAATCTGTCCATTCATAAAAAGTGTTCCATTTGTTAAAGTAAGATTTCTTGTAGCTGTTGTTGATTTAACAATTGTACATCCTGATTTTATTCCTCTATTGTAGATAACCACTTCACCTGTTTGAACTCGTTGAGTTAAAGTCTTCATAAGTTCTTTATTTGCCATAGCTCCTAAATCTAAAGCCATTGCTAAAGCTGAATGTTGTTCATTCAAAACAACATCTAATTCCTGTCTAGTAACATAAGGCATATCTTCAAAAACAACCGTACTTGCACTACCTGCAATTGGTACTTTATAGTGTATTGTTCCACCTATACCGGAGGTTTTTTGGAATCTAGGCATTGAGCTAATAGCTACTAATGTTTCATTACCATTTGTTGGATCTATATAAATTAATCCTGCGCTTCCTATCCACTTAGTATTATTAAAATCATAAGGAATTGGGCATTCAAAAGTTAGTGTTCCGTTATCATCAAAATAAGACCTGCTTATATCAAACTTTCCAACTAAATAATTTGCCAAAGATGTAAGTGTTGAAGTCTCATTAAAATTAATTACATCACCACTATTATTTGTCCCAAAAAGACAAAACTTTTTAACCTGTACTCTAAGTTCATTCGATAAAATCGAAACACCTTGATTTGTAGGTAATCCTGAAACTGCCATATATTTTCTCCTATATATTAAGATTTAAAAAACAAACATTGGTAATATTTGTTTTTGCATTGATATTTGTATTTAATCCACTATCTTGAAACTCTATTCCAAATTTTGTTAATGAAATAAAATTAAATGAAGATATAGCTTCATAGTGTTTGTGATAATCCAAATGAAATAAATCACTTGTATTATTTTGTTCAAATCCTATATTTACAATAAGATTTGAACCGTCCATAATTTTTGTATTTAACTCAATAGGCGGTATTGGTAAGTGCATAACATCACTATCTATGTTTCCAAAATGTAAGTTTGCTATTGCACCTGCATTTAAAGAAATATAAGTATCTCTATCGATATTAAAACCTTTAATCTCAACTTCTACATCTGCAATATTTGAACAAACTAAAGCATAGTTAGCTTGTTTACTAATATGAATAATTTCATAAGGTTCATAATCATAATTACACCCAAAATGTATATTAGTAACTGATTCTCTTTTAATTATCATGTCTTCACAAATTTCTAAATCTGTGTTTGTTGCGCCAGAAATAGTAAAAGGTGTTTTAAGAAATAAATCAAAATCTATTTCAAAAATACTTCTTACATTTTTATACACATCTATCAATTTTTGTAGTTGGTTTAAGTGTGGAAATTCTTGTTCTATTGATAACTTTATTTTAAAAAAATAAGGTTCACCACCATACTGAAACCACTCTCTAATTTCTGCTTTTACTTCAAGTATTTCCAGAACTCTTTCTATCGCCCAAAGTGTTCCTTTTTTCTGATGTAGCAAAATAGATTCTTTTATTAATGCTCTTTTTTTTGTAGTGCTTAATCTTTCATCCCAAAAATCAACCTTAAAAGCATAAGCTAAAAAAGGAAGATATTTTTCATCACAAATAAGAGGATTTGCTAAAGTCCTAAAAGCTTGTATCTCATTGTTTAAAAAATTAATTGCTTTTTCAGCAGTTAAATCTAAACTATGAAGTTCTATTTTTTCAAATGATGGTATAAGTGATTGTTTTTGCACTACATACTCCTATTTGGTTTTCCTGAACTTCAACATTTACAATTGGTAAAGATATAACTACTTCTTTTACGCCTGGAACTTTTAAAAAATTGTTCACTTCACTTAAAGTAATTCTCACACCAATTTTTTTTAAGCTTTCAAGACCTTTTTCAAGATTGTTTATTGCAGCTAGATATATTTCTGCTGTCTCTTGATTTCCATTTATTTTAAGTTCTGCTGCAATAACAAAATTTATTTCTTCGCATTGCTCGACAATTACATTATCTGTTATTGGTCGAATATCTTTAGCGTTCAATTTTTCTTCTATTCTGCTTTGCATTAAACTATCACTATTTGTACTATAATAAAAAACTTTTACTACTCCTGGACCACCATTTATAATATTCACATCTTTGATTCTTTCATCAGCTGAAAAAGTATAAGATTTATAAGTTTCTTCACTACCTGCAGTTGATTTATCAGACATGCTCAAAAGTATTCTTTCTCTTAATTCTGTATCAGTTTCAGGATTAGAACCATTTTTAAACATAGCTGTAGCAGTTGCAGTTACCAGATATGGTAAAGTTGTTGTAATTACTTCTGTTTTAATATCTGTTATTGATATTGCTGTTTGAAGTTCAACTAAACCTGTACTTTTTTTACTTCCAATAGGAATGATTACATCTTGTAAAAGTTTTGATTCGTATTTACTATTAGCATCCATTAATACAAGATTTTTTGGAATAACTATTTCTTGTTTAGCTGTTTCACTTAATTCAAAATCATATTCTGCATAAGGATAAGCGCCTTTTAATCTTTCTATATTGTAAAATATTGCATAATTTTCTAAATCGCTACCTGTTGTAGTTGATAAGAAAAAAGCTAATGCTGATTGATTAAATTCATTTCTTAGAAAAAGTTCTCTATAAGACATTGCTTCCAGTATGATTTTAAACTCATCACTTTCTAATGGTTCCCAGTCTGGAACTAGAATTTTGAAATTTGCAATGTTTTGATTTAAAATATCTTCATAACTTAATTCATTTAATACTTTTGGTGTTGCTAAACTATTAATATCAAACATTGCTTACCTCTACTTCTTCTTGATTTGTCAAATAAATTAGAAACACTACTTTTCCGCTAATTGGTTCTAATTTAAAATTTACTTCTTCTACTTGCACTCTTGGCTCGTTTACTTTAATTGCTTCAAATATATACTTTGTTGCAAGAGTTTTAAATCTTTCATCAAATTGTCTATCTCTCAACTCATAAAGCTTACTTCCATATAAAGGTCTCATAACCCTACTACCCAATGGTGTTTTTAATATTCTATTAATACTATCTCCAATAGATACAGCAAACATTAATCTCTACCATATCCATGATTAGTATGATTAGTTAAAGAGCCTTTTGAGTCACTAATTTCACCTGTTGATGTAATGTTTCCGTCAAAAGTAGCTCCTTGCCCACCACTTATAGATATACCACTTTGTCCAACTATTTTCCCACTAACAGATAAAGTTCCTTTTATGCTTACATTACCTGTATTGGAAGTTGTTGCAGTAATATCTAATTTATCTGCTTTTACTGTTGCTTCTTTACATACAATGTTAATTGCACCAACTGCTTTTATATTTAATTCTTTGAGTTTAGTATCATAAAAGAAAGTTGTTCCATCTTCGTATGTAACTACTTCTCTTTCATTTGTTGAACCATCTGGTTCTTTTGCGCTCTTATTGAAAACACTTCTAAAAACAAGTCCTATATTAGCTTCACCGTATGGACAAAGAACCATAACCTGTTCACCTACTCTTATTGGTATAAAATGCTTTTTGAAACTATTTGCTTGACTTAGAACAGGGAAAAAATCAGTAACCCTATCATCTATTTTAACTTTTGCTAAAGCATATCCGTCTGCACTTTTTGTTTCTGACACAGTTCCAAAAAGGCATATATTAGAAATTAATCTTAGTATTTCAGGAGGCATTATTGTTCCCATCTTCTAGTATGATAGATTATTTCAAATTCTAATCTCATCCCACCGTATAACTTTTCTTTTTGTTCAACCAATGATTCACTACCTAGATATTTACATTGATAACCTATTAAATCTTCTAGGTTTTTAAATGCCTTCAACACATCACTTGATGTTTCTCTCATATTCCAAATACAATTTTTACCCTTATGGGCTATATCTATTTCTATTTTCAATTTATGTTCAAGTGAAGTTGAATCAACAACATTATCAGATGGATCTCTTACTATTAATGCAGGAAAGTCTTCTTCCTCTAATGGTTTATCAAACCATTCAAGAACATTTGCTCCTGCATCAGAATAAAAACCATTATTTATTTTTATTTCTTCTAGTTTTAGTAAAAGTTCAGATACAATTGATTGTCTATACATCTTCTAATTCCAAATAAATAATTGTTGTTCCATCTTTTTTGTTATCTTTTTTTATAACTCCATAAGAGGAATTTTTTACTTCTATTTTTGACCTATTGGTAATTTTGTTAGTTTTAATTGTTTGAACAGTAAGTGAAGGGATACTAGCTTCCATATCACTAAAATCTTCAACCGCTTTACCTTCAAATATAACATCTGTATTTTCATCAAAACATAAATATTCAATTTCAACTGAAATATCTTTATTTTTCAAAATAAAAGAACCGCCAAACTCTTTACAGTTTGATAAATCTTTTTCTACCATTTGATCAATGTTCATTTTTATTCTGCATCTTCATTAATTAATTTAATTAAATCTGCTTTAGTCATTGTTTCATTAACTTCTAAATTTAATTCAGCTGCATAGTTTAGAAGCTCTGTTTTATTCATTTTTTCTATAGGTTTTGTTATATCTCCTAAAGTTTCATCTTCTGTTATTTCTACATCAGTTTCTACTTCTAAAGAGGCAACTCCCCTATTGATTAATTCTTTTGCTTCTCTTGAATTTACTTCAACATGAGACCCTTCCTCATACATTTCACCTCTAACAAAAATTGTAGATAGAATTAAAACTAATACTGTATCTTTCATATTTCAACCTTATTGATTTATATTTTTTGATGCACTAAATGCTTGTGCATGTCTAAGACCTATGTCTAAACTTTGGAATGCTCTAATAACTACACCGCCAGATGCAGCTTTAGTATATGGGTCAATCATAATATCTAGCCCACCCCATAAACCTGTTATCATTTGACTGAAATCACCAAAAAGCATAGTATTCGCATCTACTTGATTTGTTCTTGAAAAGTTATATCCATTAACTTGACCGTCTTCTAATAAAAATTTACCGCTGTTTGGAGTTTTTTCTGTCGTTTTTAAAATTCCTGTTACTCCTGCTCCGGCAATATAATTCATATTATTAACATCAGCATTACCTGCAGCCGTTTTTGTTTCAAAATCAACAGTATTTTTCCAATTTAAACCACCATTTGAAGTAGCACAATTTACAGCATTTACACCTGTTGTATTTAAAATACCTAAAGGTTGTCCGTTTGTTCCTGTTCCACTAATAGCAGCTTTATCAATTGCTAAAGCAATATTTGTTGCTAAATCTAGCATTACTAAATTTTCAATAGAAGGATTACCTTGTAGCAACATTTGTCTAGTATATGCAGTTGCACCACTTACAGTTTTTGGAGATAAATTCATCATACCGATTGTTAATTCACTTTCAGCAGTATCTTCACCTTCTATAACCCAATAAGCTGTAGCTGTACCTGTTTGTTTTGGAATTGCAACATTTCCACTTAATCCAGTTAAAACCTGACCACCTAGTCTAGCAATAATTAATTTATTTCTTAAAATATCAATAAAATTACCACCCATGTGTTGCGTTGCAACTAAATTTCCATTATTTGCAGTTGTTATATCTCTTTTTAAAACTTCATGTGGAATATAGAATCCTTTTGAAGATTGACCTAACATTTTTGCAACAGCTTCACTTGCTTCTTTTTCAAAAGCAGCTTTTGACCAATCACCTGTAATAGCTGCAGTTAATGCTTTACTAAAAGAATAGGCTTTTAACTCTTTTTGATTTAAACCAATATCACTTGATTTACTATCTATATGTGTTTGCTTTTTACCAATAACATCTAAAGCCATACCTCTAAAAGTATCAGCTGTTGTACCTTCATCAATTGCTTTAGCTGCTAAATCTTGTAAGCCATGTTTTGAAGCAATTGCATTTATTTCTCTTACTCTTGTTCTTTCATTGTTAGTTGCAAGTGTTCTAGCTGCTTCAACAGTTTGAGTATCAGTTTGTTTAATTTCATCTGGCATTTTTTTTACTTCCTTTTTTTGATTTAATATTTTTACTTCTTGTTCTTCTAGGTCACTAATTCGACCTACACCTACCGTATTATCTGCTGGTATAGAAACTATTGAAATTTCAAAAGGCTCCCATTGAGTTACTCTATAAGTTTCCAAACCTTTAGATTCACTCTCTAGTTTCATTTCGTTTATCTGGTATCCCACAGATACATTTTTCATTATCCCATCAACCACATCACTAAATACTTCTTTTGCTTTTTCGCTATTACCAAATCTAACTACAGCATGACCTTTTTTATTTTCAATTTTGGCAAATTCAACAACACCAATAACAACATCTCTATCATGATTAAATAGTAGTGGTGCAGAGTTATTTAATCTATTCATATTTACTGATGTAGATGAGTGATCTAATATTTCTATTCCCCACCATCTTTCATAAGGTTCCTCTGAACTAAAAGTAAGTTCTACTGTTTTGTTTTCTTCATTAAAACTTTTAAGTTCTAAATCTCTAAACTGCGGTTTAAGCTTCATTTTTTAATCTCCTGTATTTGTTGTTTGCATAAGCTGTAATAATTCCGCCTCGCTAATTGTTGTAATTCCGTATTTAGTTCTTAGTTCTTTTTCTTTGGCTATTTGCTGATATAGTTCCTCTATATCCATACCCATTTCACTTGCGATTTGAGTATGTGTTTTTAAACCTTCTTTTACTGCTAAAATATTTGACTGCATATCTTTTAAAGGGTCCACCCATGCAAAACCTCTTGACAACCAACTTGGAGCATTAAATTTATCGTATTTAAAATACGGCAAAGGTACAGCTTTTGTTAATAAAGCCATATCTAACCAATCAGCAAAAATATCATCAAGTAAATTTTCACCTAACCATGTTTGTAAATCTTTCCAAACTTCTCTTTCATCTAAAACACCACTTCTTAATGAGCTAAAATTTACACCTTCTAAATCATTTGCTAAAGTATTGTATGAAACATCTATACCGCTCGATATTCCCCTTAAAACTACTTTCATAAAATCTTTAAATGCAGTAGTTGGATGTTGCGGGTCATAATTTTGGAACTCTATACCTTTTGGTAATAATTCAATTTGACCTGGTTCTAATTCATTTACAATATTTCCTCTATCATCTACGCTATCGCCTGAATATTCTTCTGCACCATCTTTTGAAACATAAAAACCACCTTTTGCGGCTGCAATTCTTGAAGCTGTTAATTCTGCTTCTTCATATCCATTAACCATTTTCATTCTAGTCATTGCAGTATGCATCCAAGGAACACCTCTTGTTGCAGATATTCTTAAAGGTAAAAATAAATGATTTATTTCATTTGCGCTAATTCGTTCCCTTGTTGTGTCTGTACCATTTATTAGTTTTCCTGGATGATTTTTATGAAGATGATAAGCAATTGGTTTGTTCCATTTGTCAAATTCAATACCCATGAATATATTTAATTCTGGTATCGTATATTGTTCATCTAAATGGTCTGCTTCTAATAATTGTAAGGCAAAACCAAATTCATTGTCATAGCCTTTTATTTTTCTTATTAACACTTCTCCATCTTCTGCAAGTGTTCCCATAACCATTTTTTGTATTTCTCTTAAAGAGTATTTTCCAGATACATCACAAATACCTTTTTTACTCCATTTTTTCCAAGATTCTTCTATAATATCATTTGCTGTTTTATCTAAATTTCCGTTAGTATCTTTTGCTTTATTTTGTAATCTAATCCCGTTTTGACCTACTACATTAGTTTTAACCATTCTTTTAAATTTTTTTGCATAGTCGTCATTTCTCATTAGCTCACGGCTTCTTGCTCTCATTGTTTTCAAATCTTTTTTTATATCAACATCAGCTGTTGTGTTACTAGCTAACCATGTTGCATACAAGTTACCTGTTGAAGCGCCGTGAAAAGATTTTTTTTGTATAGTTTTATCAGCTTTTCTAAATTCATATCCAAATATTTTCATTATAAAAACCTAGTTAATATTTTTCTTGATTTGTTTTTATTTTTTAAAGAAGTTAATTTGTTCTGAAAATGTTTAGAAAGTTGTATTAAATCTGGAATTGAATATTTTTTTAATTCTCTCCCATTGATAGTATATTGTTCAATATTGTTGTCTGAAATTCCAGATAATAAAGAATCAATTTTTTCTAGTCTTTCTTCGTAAAGTGCTATTTTTTCTACATCAGTCAAAATAATGCCTTTTTATATTTTATAAATGTCATTATTTCAAAAAATATAGGTATTTAAAAAGGGGACAAAAATTATAAATTTAATATTTTTTTATATTTTTGCATTTCTGTTTCCAATAATGTTTGTACTAAAGAGCTTGGTGAAACTTTTAATTTTTCTGCAACTGCTTGAATATCTAATATCGTTGATGTTTTAAGCCTTACATTATCTAGCTTTATTTTTGGGTCTGTTGTTTTTGGTCGCCCTACATTTTTTTTATTTCCATCCATTAACCCAACCTCCTTTTTTTGTTGTAGATTTATTTTTTTGTATTTTTTGTTCTTGTTTTTCTTTTTTTATTAAACTAAAGTTTTCTTTTATTTTTTTATAGTTAGGGTTTAATATACTTAGCGCAGCTAAACCATAAACCGTTATATCCAATGCTTCATTTCTTGCCCTAGTTTTTTTCCAAACCCTTACATGTCTTCCGTTTTTATAAGTATTTATAACTTTTTCGGCTGTTAATTGTTTAAAATATTCTTCATTATATTTTTTATTAAAATGCATATACCCTTCACCAAAAGAATCTAACCTAAGTCTTGCAAATATTAATTCTTTTGCTGTATCTGTTCCTATAGTAAAAAGTTTTGCTTTATATTTATTGGAAGTTGAAGGTCTGGAAACAATTGGTTTTCCAGGAGTATTTGCACCTTTTATTGCAAAAACTCTTTTAATTTCTCTTTTTTTACAAAACTTGTACACTTCATCTGTAAAGTGTCCCCCACTATCAATACAAGTACAGCTAATTCTTAATTCTGTTCCATCTAGTCTTTTGTATGTATCATTTAAAATATTGTCTAAATCTTCCCAAACTTCTTTTTGACTAGGAATCCCCTCTATTCTAAAAGGAAATATTCCCCAGTTTTCATTATCAATACCCCATGCTTTAACTTCACCTTCAAGTCTATTGTCTTGCGTATCTACACTACAAGTTAATACCAGGGCTTCATTTGGTATAGCAGTATAATCTTCCCTTCTTTGTAACAATTCATCATCTTCTATCTTTTCACCTTGTTCACTTTCCCATGTTTCACCTAAAACTAACATAGTGAACGCTTTTAGTTTTAATATATTTCCTTGTGCTTCAAACCATTCTTTTGCTATTGCAGACCATGATGAGTTTGCATTGTATGAATACGCAGCCCATATATGAAAACTAGCATGTCCTCTAAAAGGTTTTTGAGCAATCCACTCTCCTTTTTCTATCATTTCAACTTTGTAATCTTCGGTATATTTAGAGCCACAATCCGGACAAAAGAATCCAACTTCTTCCTCTATTATTTGATCGTGTTCGTCTCTAGGCATATCCATATTGCTAAATTCTAGTTTATGTTTATGTCCACAAAAAGGGCAAGGTAAATAAAAATATCTTTGATCACCTTTATAAAATTCTGGTTCAATTTTAGATAACTCTTTTACACCTGGGGAAGAACCAAGAATAATTTTTCTATTCCAAAAATCATTAGTTCTTTTTTTACCTAAAGAAATTTGGTCACCTTCTTGCCCTGCTTGTTGTTCCCATCCGTCAATTTCATCACCTATAAATACTCTAACTGTTCTTCTTCTAAAGTTTTTAGGTGAATGCGCTCCAACCAATTCTAATATTCCACCTGGATACATTTTTTTGGCAGTTTTTTCTTTTTTGTTTTTTCCTTTTTTAGTTGTTTTTCCTATTAATTCAGAAATAACATCATTATCTCTTATCATTGGTTCTATTTCATCTTCTGCATATCCTAATGCTTCACCGTCCGTTGGTTGTGCTAATAGTATTGATGCGGGATTTTGATGAATATGATAACCAACAGCTACATTTATGCATTTTGTATAGCCTACCCTTGCAGATTTAAACCAAGTTACCTGTTCTGTTATTTCATCAGTCATACAATTTATTGGTTCTATTTGGTATGGTAATGTTTTCCACTTACCTGGGCTTGCACTACTTTCAGGAGATAGGTGAAAATATTTGTCTGCCCAATCTGCTCCACTAAGCCTGGGTTTAGGCTTTAATAAAGCCTGGGCATATTGGAGTAATTTATATTGTTGTTCCGTTAGTTTCTCATTACAACTCATTCATCAACCTCAATATCATCAAGTCCATATTTATTAAATTCATTAAAAGCTTCATCAATTAATGAATATAAAAATTCTATTTGCTCTTTAGTTGTTTTTGAATATTTAGATTTAAAACTATGTGCAGCGTTATACATTTTTGTCTTCATATTAGAAGCAACCAATTCCATTACTGCCTGAGCTTGTTCTAATTCAATCAAAACTCCAAGTTCTTTTTTAAATTCAATTTCTTTTTTTTTGGATTCTATAAATGCGTCTTTAATCTGTATTTTTTGAACTGCTGATTTTCCTGTTTCAATCAATGCAACCAATTCTATTTGAGCATCACCACCCATATATGAAACATCAAACATTCCAAAATTATTTTTTAAAGGTTCTGTTGGTTGATTATCTTTTTTCGCCGGCGAAATATTGTTTCCATTTTTTTTATTTAGATTAGCTTGCCTTTGAGGTTCTCTTGTTTCATCTTTGTTATCTTCAATTACTCTTGCAAGTTCTGTTGATTTTGTTCTTGGAAATTTTCCATCTTCAAGAATATCATTAAACAAACCTTTATTTTTAAGCTTTGAAATATAAGGCTGTGTTACTCCACAAAAAGCAGCTAATTCACTTTGAGATAAATACTTTTTGCTCATTTTATAACCACTTTTTTAAAAATATAACCAAGACCTATAACCAAGTATAAAGCCGATGCACTAAGGCTTAGTAGTTGTTTTAGTGTACCAACAAAATATAACCAAGTTTCAAAACTGATAAATAGAATCTTTTTGCGCTCGCAAGCACCCTCATGACTGAAACTCCCAGGAGTACCTTTAAATCGAGTCTTTAGCTCTATCTTCTTTTCCTTTATATATTCCCTATAGTTACTTTTCA
This sequence comes from uncultured Aliarcobacter sp., assembly GCA_964504855.1. Classification (GTDB taxonomy): domain Bacteria; phylum Campylobacterota; class Campylobacteria; order Campylobacterales; family Arcobacteraceae; genus Aliarcobacter. Next base: position 6,634 of record CAZDFZ010000009.1, on the reverse strand, counting down.
TAGCTAATACAATACTAGGCTTTGCAATGCCCATTACTAAAGCAATAGACAATGTTTTGGCAAGATAATATTTACACTTCATTTCTAACCTATTTCTATATATAATTTTTATCATGTTTTTATTCTTTTCCAATATAAAAATTGAAGTTGTTTTTAAATATTCTTTCATGCTCATTTTCTATTAACTTATCTGCTTTTTGTAGTGTTTTCTCATTAAACATTTGTGGAATTGATACAGTCTTTACACCTTCTATTTCTTGGGTATTTCCTTTTCTTTGAAGAACTGCACCATTCTTTGCAACAAAAGTTCCTTTTTTAAATACCTTTCTACCATCTGTTTTTTTAATTAAAACGCTCATTTTTCCTTTTACTTTTAATTTCTTTGCATTAAATCTTTTTGCGTTAAAACTAGAACTTCTAATATCCATCACATAACTTAAATCTGTATATTTTGATTTCTTTATTTTTATAAATTGTTTTAAATCTTTTGCTGATATGTTATAGTTGAGTCTTACTTCCTTTACTAAGAAAGTTCTGGCTTTTGAACCCAGTTCATTAATTGTTCTATTAGCTGCTTGTTTTGCAACTTTTGGGTTCAGCTTTACTATTAGTTCATCAATACCTTTAATTTTAATATCCATTATATTTCCTTGTATAAATCTTCTACTTCAATTTGCCCACTATCTGGATTTAATTTTGCATATTTCAAAGTTTGCTTAATATCTTTATGATTCATTAGTTTTTGAATTTTTTGAATTGATACTCCACTTTTTGCTAAATGGCTTGCAAATGTATGTCTTAATGTATGAATTACAACTCTATTTGCTCTATCATTTTTTGATAATTGTTCATTAAATATTTTTAAAATTTTTGTTAGTTTTTTATATATTGTTTGATATTTGTAGCTTTTTCCATCAGAAGAAACAATAAAATGATTTGCCATAAATTTGTTAGTATGATTTTTAATTAATTCAAATGTTTCATTATCTAAATAACCCAAATAAGTATTATTTCTTTTGAAGTCCGTTATTAATAAATTTCTATTTTCTAAACTAAAATGTTTCTTTTGTAGGCTTAAAACACTAACGGCTCTTGCACCTGTTGTTAATGCAATTTTTATAAAAAGTTTTAAAACTAAATCATCTTTTATTAAATCATTTAGCATTTTTATTTCATTGTTATTTAAATATCTAATTCTTGAATTATCAACTTTAAAAAGTTTAATGTTTTTAAATGGGCTGTAGGTTAAAACACCTCTTTTTATTCCGAATCCAATAATTCTTTTAATCAATTTAACAAGAATATTAGTTGTACTTTCGCTTAATCCCTCTGCAATTTTTAAAGATTGAAATTCATATATTAAACTATCTTCTAGTTTGATAATAGGTAAATCACCAAAAGAAGCTTTTATGTGTAGCTCGTATTGTTGTTTATATTTTTTATTGCTTTTATTATGTCCATCATTACTAGAAAAATAAATATCTGCTAATTTCTGAAAGCTTAAAGTTTTAATACTTTTTTGACTTAAATCTATACCGTGTCTAATCTCTGATAAAATTTGATTTCTTAACTCTATTGCTTTAGCTTCATTTATGCCTTCTGATTTTTTTCCAACTTTTTTAAATACTGTTTTTTTATTAGTTTTGTAAGTTATAAAATATGAAATATCTCCATTTTGTAAATAATTTAATTGAACTTTTGAACCATATCTTTTAGATGCAATCATTACTTATTTCCCCGGCGAAAATTTTCTCAATAATTTTTGTCACTTTTTTCCATTCTCTGATATAACCTCTTGAACCAAGATGTCTATTGAATTTTAGTTTTGGTGTTAAATAAAATTTAATTCCATTTTCTACCTTGTAGATTACATGGGCTTTTGCACCATTTATAACTAATATTTCAATAGATATTTCCATTTAAGCTGTTTGTTTTATCTGTAATTTTCTAAATATAGAAGGCGATTCATAGCTTATACTTGATAGAGATTGATAATTAATTAAGCTTTTTATTTTTTCTTGTATTAGATCTGTTAAAAAACTATTATCATCATGGGAAATTAACCACCGCTTACATCCACCAACTTTAGATAATATTTCCTGTTCTTCTAAAGTAAACGCATTTGGAAAATTTAAAAATTTTGCATGAAGTGCAAAAACTGTAAAATTTAAACCTTTTGGTTTGTTCTCATAAGCTTCTGTTGCAATGTATCTGCATTTATCAACTAGCTTTCTCATTTCATCTTCAAGACCAGTATTTTTAATTTGTTCAATTCTTATCTTTTCAAATTCTTTTACTGCTGTTCCAATTATTTCAATAGGTTTTTTATATTCATTATTGCTTTTTGCAATAAATGAAATAAAATTAATAAATTCTTTTTGTGGTATTGAATTAGTCATTTGTTCAACTACTCCAATATTTATTGGATTAATAGTATCTATTTTTAAAAGGTCCATTAATGACCCAACAAAGTAATCTCTTGCGTTTGGTGTATTATTCATAGTAATCCTTCCTCTCTAAGTTTTCTAACATTTGCAATATTTGCTAAAGTTGATTTTTGTTTCTCGAATTTTTGTTCTTCTGTTTTTTCAAAAAATGTTTTATTTATTCCAGGTGCAACTAAAGATGAATTTGAATTTAATATTTTTTGCACCCAGTCAAGTTTGATAGTTTGCCATTCATTATTTTTCATTATTTCTATTGCGTTTTTTATATCTATTCCTGCAATATTTATTTTTCTAAGTTCATCTAAAAATATTTTTAATGGACCTGTAGTTTTTATTGATTTTTTTATTTTTTTTCTATATCCAATAAATCCATTTAAAATTAATTTTTCACTTTGATTTATTTCTTCAATATTTTCTAATTCAGAAATTAAAGGTGATAAATCTTTTTCTTTATTTTCTTTTTTAATAGATTCTATTGATGGTTCATATAGTGATGGTTCTATAGTTAGTTCAGATTCTGAACTAGGGTCTAGTTCAGATTCTGAACTAGGGTAGTTCAGATTCTGAACTGTGGGGTATGGTTCAGATTCTGAACTCTGGTTCTTTTTTGATGATATTTTTTGCTTATAATTTTTAAAATCTTTAATATCTATATCTAAGACATTAACTATATATTCATTAGAAGCATTACTACCATTTTCCCTTTTTCTATGAGACCTTTTAACTATTCCAAAATGTTCAAAAGCGTTTAATGTATAACTCAATGTTGCTTTTGATACTTTTGTTTTCTTCATAATAGTTTTCCAAGACGGAAAACAAAAACCTTCATCACTTGCATTATCAGCTAAAGCTAAAAGTATCAACAAATCATTTCCATTAAAACTAGTTTTCCAAGTTTTATTCATAAGTTCGAGACTCATTATTTTAATTTCCTCTCAACTCCATAGTGAAATTAGTTTGTTGAAGCCAGTTGTAAATAAGGAACTGTTAAAATTACAACTAACTTCACTATGGAGTTACATTTTAGTATGGGTAGGTAAGCAAACATTCGACCGAGAGCTTACCTATTTTTTTGAGTAAAAACTCAATAGAACCTATTTAAAATAAGCTCTATGAATTTTTTATAGCAATATGAAGAACCATATCTTTTAATCTTGCATTTGCTTTTTGTGCTTCATCTATTTCTTTCAAAATAGCCTGCTGTTCTTCTTCACTTATAACCCCATTTTCCATAGACATTTTAATTATTTTAAATACATCATTATTTTCAATATTTGCAATATCTACTAACAGGTTAATATCTGATGTATTTGCATTCTCACAAACTCTTGGAATAGCAATCAAATCAAATTCTTTGTTTATTTCTTCTATTATCCTGTTATCTTTAGTTAATCTTGTAATCGCAATAATCCTATCAATACTCAAAGGCATTTGTGTATCTTTTGGATTTAATTGTCTATACAGGACACCTGTAGTTGTTCCAAGTTCGGTTGCAACTAAATCTATTTTGCATCTTTTAAGTTCCATATAGTCTGATACCACTTGATGCGCCATTTCATAAACTTTATAATTTGGCATTTCGTCAGTATTAAATATTTTATCTAGCATCTAACAACTCCTAAAAATTGAGTTTTCACTCTAAAATATTTTTAAATTAAAAACATTTCAGAATGAAAAAACAAATATTAATTGCACCTATAAAATTAATTTAAAGTGTAGTTGTTGAACTACTTTCATCTTTTGTATTATTTACAAAAGATTTAATATCTAGCCATGCTTCAAATGGTATGTTATGTTCTTTTGTTATTAGGCAAATAGTTTCATAAGAGGGTTTTCTATCCCCTCTTAAAATCATATTTACACCAGCTACTGAATAGTATTGTAAAAGTATTTGTTTTAATTGTTCTCGTTTCATGTTGAAATAGTACATTTTGTGTTCTTTATAAGTGCTTAAATGAATTCATTTTGTGTTATTGGATTTGATACAATTTGTATTATTTATAAAAAGGAAATTAATGTGAATACATTTGCTAAAAATTTAAGAAAAATAATGGATAGTAAAAATTTTACAGGTGAAAAACTTGGAGAAATAATAGGTGTTGGAAAATCAACAGTTATTAATTGGGCTAATGGTTCGAGATTCCCAAAAGAAAATCATATTAGAGATATTGTGAAAGCTTTAAATGTAAACTATGATGATTTATTTTCAACAGGAAATGAAATAGGAATGAAATTAATTCCACTAATTGGAAAGTCTTCATGTGGTATTCCAAAAGAGTATGATTTAAACGGATATGAACCTATTCCTATTCCTGAAAAAATGTATAGAGATGGTATGTATGCAGTAGAAGCTGATGGCGAAAGCATGTATCCTAAAATAAATCATGGTGATATAGTTTTTTGTAATCCTACTCAAATTATAGATAATGGAAAAATAGTTCATTATTGTCTTAATGGTGAAAGTGGTATTAAAAAATATAAAATAAATGAAGCAGGAACAATAATATCTCTTATTCCTCTTAATCCTAATTTTGAAATTATCACTATACATTGTGATGATTTAGTAGATTTAAAAATGGCAAAAGTAGTTGGTAAAATAGACAATGACTTCTAAAATGATTATTAAGGATTTTAAATGGAATTAATTATATTAATCTTAATAGTTTCAATTATTATTTATTATAAGAAAAAAAGAAAAAAAGAAAAAACTAATCAGATTAAAACAAAAGTTAAAATAGAAGAAAAAGATAATTTTGAGGGATGGTTTTATGATGAAGTTGAAAATTATGTACCAATAAATAAAACATTTAATATTAAATATAAAGATGGAAATGGAAACATAACAAAAAGAGAAATTTATATAAATAAATATGGTAAAGCTTCTTTTGGCGGTTTTATACTAGCACATTGTTTTTTGAGAGATGAAAATCGAACATTTAGAGCCGATAGAATTTTAGAGTGTATTGATTGCGAAACAGGTGAATATATAAAAGATATTTCTAAATACCTGCAAGAAATTTATTTTAATTCTCAAGAATATAAAAACTTTCTTGAACAACAAAAGAAAAAAGAAGAAAAAGAAATAGCTAATAACTATCTTGATGAATTTCTGAATAAATATGATAATTTATTAAAAATACTAGTTTATATTGTAAGATGCGATGGAACATATAATTCAAGAGAAAAAGCGATTATCAAAGAATTGTTTGAAAAACTTGAAGATAATAATGAACTTTTAACTGATAAGATGCTTCACAAAGTCTTATTAGACTATACGCTTCCTACTATACAATCATTTAAAATTAATGTTGATAAGTTTATAAAAGAAAATAAATTTCCGCAATTAAATCTAATAAACATTGTACATAATATTTTTTCAACACAAAAAATTATTCATTCAAATGAACAAGAAATATTAGAATATTTTGGAAAGAAATTTGATGTTAAAAATATTTATAAAGAGTTAGAAGTAAGTGCTGTATTGTGTCCTTATTGCAATTCTAGTTATGTTCACAAAAAAGATAAAAGAATATTTAAAAATCATACTAATCAAAGGTATCAATGTCAGAAATGCAAAAAAATATTTTCATTAAAGGTTAATAATGAATAATAAAACTAAAGCAATAAAAATCATAAAAGATGATAAATATTTTGAAGATAAAAATATAAAAAAAGAAATATCTAAAATAAAAAAAATGATGTCTAAAATAAATGGAAAAAAGAAATAAAAATTATCTCTAAACCTAAATAAACTTCTAACCCAGATTTAACAATCTGGGTTTTTTTATGCCAAAAAATTCATATCAAAAAAAATAACTACAAGCAAATTCATATAAATTAATTTAAATTTTAAAATAAGAACACAATTTGTGTTAATTTTAAGGAACCATTAAGAACACAAAATGTACTATTCTAAATCCAAACAGTAGTTTGCGTTCTTTTAAAATTTATTGTTAATCTTTTTTTTATTTAGTTTTGAGTTACTTACTTTTAGTAATTCAATCGTAAGTAAATGAAAAAACAAAAAGGTATTAAAAATGAATAATATTAAAAAATCACATGACAATACAAAAGAAAGAATCGTATTAATTGGCTTTATTGATGGGTTTAAATTATTTAAAATTAAAAGATAGAAAGGAACAAAATGCATTTTTTAAAAGATACATTAAGAGAAAGTGTAGAAGCTA
>CAZDFZ010000008.1:0-18646 GCA_964504855.1 uncultured Aliarcobacter sp. | reverse complement strand
TAAAACACCATCATCATCTGTAACTATCCAAGCAATTGGTCTTGGAATCACTGTTCCTGACATTATTTTGTATCTATTTAGGTCATTTATATCTTTATAATCTAAAATCATTTTCTCTCCTTATATTTTAAATTCTTGTTCAACATTTTTAGCTATTACATCACCTTTTAAAGTTAAAAATGAATCCCCTATATATTGTTCATTTTTAAGTTTCTTTAACAGTTTTTTTCCTTCTTTCAAAGAAAATAGTCCTGTATTTTCTAACTTTAAAACAACATCATTCAAAGACTCATTTGCCTCTTTTTTCAATATTGCAAGTAATAAAACTTTTTCGTTTATATCCATTTCAAAATCCTTGTGTAATAAAAAGCAAATGCTAAAAAAGCTATTCCCAAAAGTGTAGTAATTATATCAACTGAAGTTAAACTTGCCATTAATCCAATAAATAAAGTTGTAGTCACACAAGATAACATAAAGAACATATCATTATATGAAATTACACGACCTATATATTTTTCATCACATTTATTTTGAAGTAATGCGTAAGTAAATGACCATAATGTGGTAGTACTAAGACCAACAACAAATAAAGCTATCAATGAAATATAAAAATTTCCTTGAACCATTCCCCAAAAAATTATTGCCATTCCTTGAAAAATCATCAAATAGTGTAAGTTCTCTTTTGTAACATATTTTGAAATAATCACAGGTCCCATCATCAATGCGACTGCACGAACAGCATTTGATATCCCAATAGCTAGAGGAACAGAAATCACATATTTATACTCGTTTTTTGCAAGTATTGTTATCAATGCATCAAAAGAAGTAAGTCCAACACAAGAATGTAAAAATATCAAATGTAACATAATCTTATTACTTTTAATATAAACAAATCCATCTTTTATTAGATCTAATATTTTATCACTTGTAATACTAGCTTTTACAACAAAATCAATCTTTATAAATATAATTAATGCTGTAAAAAATACAAGAGCATCGATAATAAAAGCTGTTTTAATCCCGTATGAATTTACAACAAAACCACTTATTCCCATACCAAAAGCATATGTAAAAGACCAAATTATTGAATGAATCTCATTTGCCATTTGAAGAGGTTTACCATTTAAAAGCTTTGCTAAAAGTGACATTTCTGTTGAAAAAAACATAGATGCTGCACTCATTCTAATAAAAATAAAAATCATCAAAAGCCAAATTTGACTTCTATCATCTATTGTTAAAAACATTATTGTCATAAGTAGTTCAGTACTAATCAAAGCTATCATCAAAGGTTTGATTTTAACCCTATCAATTATAGCTCCTGAAAATGGTGCAATTAAAATAGCCGGCAAAAAATGCATAGCTGTAACTATTGAGATAGCCATTTCAGTTGAACCAAATTCCACAAGCATGGTATAAATAGCCACATTTGAAAACCAAGCACCAAAATATGCAATAAATTGTACTAAAGATAAATCTCTTACAATTTTATGCTCATTAAATAATTTACGATAATTCAATTTCCACCAATATTTCTTGATACATAGCAGAAAAAGAAGATTCATCTTCATCAGCAGGTGTCAAATAGTTTACGCTTTTATTTCCCGCATAAAAAAATGCACAATCATCTTTTATATCATCATCAATTTTTACAGTAAACTTTGCACTTCCATATTTTGAAGAAATTATTACCTCATCTTCATCTTTAAAATTTGTCTTAGAATTTAGATATACAAAATCATCAGCAGCAAATTGAGAGTTTAAAGAGTTTTTATTTTTTGCAGTTATAAAATAAAAATTATCACTTGTTTTTTCTTTGTATAAAGGCTCTATATCAACCTCTTCGATAAAATTGAAAGTTTCAAAATCTTCAAGTTTTGGACTATTATTTTCATAATAAGAGATTATTTCATCTTCACTTTTTAATTTTTTAAAATCAAACTCTGCAAGTAAATAGTTTGCTAAATCATATTCATTTATTGAATCTTGTGACTTCTCTTTTACAATATTTGAGATTGATTTAAACTCATGACCATATGATAATCTAACATCTTTTTTACTTAAAAATGGCGTAGATAGTATTATCAAATTAGCATATTCACAAGTTTCATTGTAAGTTGTTCCAAAATATACAACAAAAGAGTTTTTTAATCCTTCTATTACTTTTTTTGTATTTGGATGAGATACTACAGGGTTTGCTCCTTGAATAAATACCAAATCATAAGAGCCAAAATCAACTTTTGGAATTGAAACTTTTTTATTTGTTCCTTTTATTTCAAATTGATTTTCATATCCAGTTGATGAATTACTCAAATACCAAACTCCACCTGCATCTTTTTTATGATAACCCATAAATGCAGCAAAAGAGTCAATACATCTCATGATTTGAGTTCCCTCAAAATACTTTTGTACACCAAGACCTACTAAAATAGCAACCTTTTTATTCTCAATCAAATCAAAAAACTCATTTACAAGTGATAATGAAACTCCTGTTGTTGCTTCATATGATACAACGGGTCTATTTCTTGATATATCAAAAAACCAATCCGCTCCATTTCCATACTCTTCAATAAACCCCCTATCTTCCAAATCTTGCATATATGCAAATCTTGTAAATAATAGTGCTAATTCATGGTCTGTTTTTGGATTTATTTGCATATGAATCTTTGATTTTTTTGCAATTTCAGTTTTGATAGGGTCTATTGTTACAAATGTTTTATCTTTTATTAGATTATACATATGTGATGAAGTAACAGTTAAATTTCTTCCCCAAACTACAACGATATCAGCATCAAGTAATTTCTGAATAGGTGGATTTATTACAACTCCACGTCCCTCTTCAAGTGCAACATTTCCACCACCATCACACAAACTTCCCCTTGTAAGAGTTGAACCATATTGTGTAAAAAAGTTTTTTGTTGAGTTTTGCATAACACCTAAATTTCCACTACCTTTGTAAAATAGTGTTTTTGCTGGTGTTGTTAATTTTAATTTTTCTACTAAAATATTTAGTGATTCAGCTAAACTTATCTCTTTATTTTCATAAAAAGAAGTTTGTAAATTTTCTACTTTTAATAAATTTGCAAAATTCAGGCAAAGTTTTCCATTTGTAACTAAATTTTCTTTTGAACCTTTTATATTTTCATCTACTATTTCTGCTTGACAAGCATCATAACAGTCCATAGGACATGCTATTTTTTTATTCTCTAAACTCAATTTTTTTAACCTTTAAACCAAATAATTGTTCTAGAACTCTAAAGTTCCTTCAATTGCAAAATTTGCTCTTGAATCTAATTCTGCATGGGATAATACAGAAATCTGTAATCCAAATTTTTCATATATTTCAGATATTCTTTTTCTTAATACTGGATCCACAACCATTGTAACTTTTGAGAATCCTTTAACTTCAATATCATCTAAAAGTTTTTTTGTTTTTGTAACTAAATTATTAATTTCTGCAATTGAAATCATAAGCTGAGAAACTCCATGATGCTCTTGAAGTTTTCCTATAAATTGTTGTTCTAACTCTGGCTTAATAGTCACAATATGTAAAACACCATCTGTATCTTTGAACTTTTGGGTAATAAGCCTATATAATTTAGCTCTTACATGCTCAAGTAAAATCTCTGGTGCTTTTGTAAATTCTGCTATATCTGCTACAGCTTCAATAATTGTGAGCATGTCAACAATTGGAATTTTCTCATGTAATAAATCTTTACAAACTTTCAATAAAGATCCATAAGAAGTTACTTTCATAGCTTCATCAATTACTATTGGGAAATCTTTTTTCAATCTCTCAACTATATCAACAATATCTTGTCTAGTTATAATATCTTCTGCATGTTTTTTAATAATTTCTGAAATATGTGTAGAGATAATTGTAGGAGCATCAACAACTGTAAATCCTTTCATTAATGCTTCTTCTTTTAAATCATTTGCAATCCAAGTTGCATCTAATCCAAATACTGGTTCTTTTACTTTTAATCCAGCAATATTTTCTCCTGCTAATCCACCCATTGCTAAAAGTTTATCAATTTCAACTTTTCCTTTAACAAGTGGTATTCTTTTTAAATATAGCTGATATTCATTAGGAGATAAATTTGCATCATCAGAAATTCTAATTTGTGGTATTACAAATCCTAATTCGCTAGCAATTGTTTTTCTAATCGCTTTGATTTTATCAAGTAATTCAGAATTACCTTGAACAAGTTGTAGTAATCTAATTCCAAGTTTAAGCTCTAGCACTTCCAATTTCATTATATTTTCAATAGTTTGTGTTTCATCAGGAACAGCAGCACTTTTCTTTTTCTCTTTTAATGTATTTAAATCTTCATCAACTTTTTGTTTTGGTATTTCTGTTTTAAAGAATCTTGTAATTGCATTATCTTTTTTGTCATTAATCATAGTAATTGTGTAACCAATTAATACCATTAATATACCCATTACAAATAAGATTCCTGTTGGGAAACCTGGAACTAATCCGAATAATAATAATCCAATTCCTAATAGCATTAATGATTTACTATCTTTTGCCAATTGATTAACAGCTTGACTCGCGAATTTCTCTTCATCCATATTAGATCGAGTAATAATAATTGCTGTTGCAGTTGATAAAATAAGTGCAGGAATTTGTGCTACAAGTCCATCACCAATTGTTAATATTGTATAAACTTCACCTGCTTCATTAATTGTCATATCATGCTGGAAAAGTCCTATTAAAATACCTCCAATTAGATTTACAATAGTAATTATAATACCAGCAACAGCATCACCTTTTACGAACTTTGAAGATCCATCCATTGCTCCATAAAAGTTTGCTTCTGAAATTAAAGCTCTTCTTCTTACTTGAGCCTCTTTATCATCAATAAATCCAGCATTCAAATCAGCATCAATTGCCATTTGTTTACCTGGCATCGAATCAAGTGTAAATCTTGCAGTAACTTCAGCAACCCTTGTAGCACCTTTTGTTACAACCATAAAATTTATAAGTACTAAAATAATAAATATAATAATACCTATAACCATATTTCCACCAACAACAAATTCCCCAAAAGCTGCAATTATTGTACTTACAGCTTCAGGACCATTTTGTCCTTCACTTAAAATGGACCTTGTTGTTGCAATATTTAATGCCAACCTAAAAAGTGCAAATATTAAAATAAGAGTAGGAAATGTGGTTAAATCAGATGGTTTTTGAATATATAAAGATATTAATAAAATAAGTATAGAAATAGATAATGAAATTACTAAAAAAAAGTCTAAAATCTCTTTTGCTAAAGGAACTATTATTATCAATAATATTGAAATAAATAGTGCTACAACTATTAAATCTTTTGAAAATATCTTTTTAAAATTCATATAATGGCTAAATTTGAGCTAGTTAATTTAAAAAATTAACTAGCGATAGTTGGTTTGTTTTACTAATAGTTGAATATAGTGCTGTATAAGTAAGTTCTAGTGCTTTTGCTTCCATAGCAACTTTTGTTAAATCAGCACCACCTATTTCTTCAGAAAGAACATTATATTGTGTTAATTTAGAAGAAATTCTTTCCAATGAAAATTGGAAAACTTGATTTTTACCACCCAAATCTGCATGAGCTATATTTACTCCATCAAATGCTTTATCAACATTAGACAAACTTTCACTAATTAAAGCTTTTGATTCAACATCTGAAATTTGATTACCTGCACTATCTACTTTTTTCAAAGCATTAACTGTATTGTCTATAAAATCAAAAATATTAGTTTTTGCTTCAAATTTAGTTCCATCTACTGCTGGGGCTACAATTTCTCTACCTGTTGTACCAACAGTAGGAACTAAAATTTCTTCAGGAGTTACCAAAGAACCAGTACTACTAAATTTAACCAATTCATTAATTCCCATATCTACAGAACTTGTAGGAACATTTACTTTGTATAAAGAAGTAGCAGCATCGTAAGTTAGAGGTATATTATTTCCTGAACTATCTTTTAATACTGGAGATAAAGGAACTGTCGTATCCAAAGTCCAAATAGTATTATTTCCATCAATAAGTTTAGTTGGATTTGAAGTTGTTGTACTTGCTGGGAAAGTTAAATCTTCTCCTGATTTTGCAATTGGAGTTCTCATTTTCCATTCATTTCTATCTTGATCAACAATTCTATCACTTTCATTAAAAACTAAAGTTTGACCTTTATATGCAGTTGAAGAAGGATACATCATCATATCAAATCCAGTAACACCTTTTTGTCTGTAAGAACCTTCTTCTACAGCTATTCTTTGAAGTTGATTATTTCCATTGTATGTCACTTTACCAGTTGTCGGATCTTTTTCAAAAGGTTTAACTGAAGAATCAGACCCTGAAAATAAATATTCTCCTTCAACTTGCGTATTTGCTAATTGATAAAGATTTTCTTTAATTCCTGCTATACTTGAAGCAATTGCAGCAATACCATCCGTAGTAGTCGTATCCGTATTAGCCTTAACTAACTCTTGTTTTACAAATTCTAAAAGTTTTTTTATATCTTTTAAACTTGAATCAGAAGTATTATTTTGAACTGTTGTTTTTTCAACTTGTGATTGTAATCCCTCATAAGTTCTAATTTTATCATCAACAGAGATCACTCTTGAGTATAATACAGAGTCATCACTCCCATTTTGAAGTTCTTTTTTCGTAGACATTTGATAAGTTATTTTTTGCTGTTGAGCATCCAAATTACTTAATCTATAAGCCGTTTGTTTCGTTTGACTAATCATTGTAAAACCTTTCTAAACATTGCTACAATCTCATTAAATTCAAATCTTTTCTGAGTATCTTGGGTTAGAAATTCTCTTATTTGTTCTTTCTTTGCCATCGCTGCATCGAGTTCAGGATCCATCCCAGCTTTATAAGCACCAACTCTAACCAACACTTCATTCTCTTTTATCAATGATAATACTCTTTTTAACTTTAAAAAATCATTATAATGTTCTTTATTAACGACTTTATCCATTACCCTTGAAGCAGATTTTAGTAAATTTATTGGTGGGTAAAAACCTTGTTCTGTTAATTCTCTTGTTAAAACAATATGTCCATCTAAAATAGATCTACTTTGATCTGCTATTGGATCATTCATATCATCACCATCAACTAAAACTGTAAAAAATGCAGTAATTGAACCTTTTTTATTATTTCCAGCCCGTTCCATTAATTGAGGTAATAGTGCAAATACAGAAGGTGGATAACCTCTACTTACAGGTGGTTCTCCAGTGCTTAAACCTATTTCTCTTTGAGCCATAGCAAATCTTGTAACTGAATCCATCATCAAAAGAACATCATGCCCTTTATCTCTAAAAAACTCAGCAATAGCCATAGCTGTAAATGCCCCATATTTTCTCATTAAAGCTGATTCATCAGAAGTTGCTGCAATAATTACTGTATTATCCAAATTATTATCTAAATTATAATGGATAAATTCAGGAATTTCCCGTCCCCTTTCTCCTATTAGTGCAACTACTTTAATTTGAGCTTCACATCCTTTTACAATCATTCCCATTAATGTAGATTTCCCAACTCCAGAACCAGCAAAAATACCTATTTTTTGACCTTTTCCACTTGTTAGCATGGAATCTATTGCCTTAACTCCTGTTGCAAATTTTTGATCTATAATTCCTCTTTCTAATGCTGGCATTGAAAGCTTATTTATAGGTGCATTTTCTTCTAGATTCGTAATTTTTCCCAAACTGTCAATTGGTTCACCTAATGCATTAATAACTCTACCTAGTAAACCATATCCACACTTAACACTCAATCCATCTTTTTGTAAATAAACTTTATCATGAATTCTAAAACCTTCGATAAAAGAAAATGGTACTATTGTAAAACAATTATCATCAATTGAAGCAACCATTCCTAAAACAGTATATAAATGCTGTACAGATTCAATTTTTACAATATCACCAACTGCAACTTCTAAACCTACAGCTGTTAATGTTGTTGTGGAAATATTTTTTATTCTTCCAAAAGGTATTGAAAGATTAGTTGAATCAATTTTATTTAATAATTCTTCAATATCCATTACATCTCATCACACATTTTTTTATACATACTATCCACACTATTTTTAACATCTTTACATTTTAAAATATACTCATCTTTTTTATTTTTATTTCCTAAAGAATCATACAAATTTAAAATATTATAATATATCTCTACCTCATCATTTGGCTTAATTTTTCTACTATTTTTTAATGCTTCGAGAAAAGTATCTATTGCTTTTTGTTTATTATTTGCTTCTTTATAAGCTTTTGCCAACTCTATCTCAACAAAAGGAGAATAAACAAATGCTCTTACATCCTTTTGTTTAGTATATAATCTACCTAATATTTCATTTGCCAAGGTCTTATCATTGTTTTTTAATAATTCAAAATAGTAATCATGATAAAAGTCAATTATAAGAGGATTAGATTCATTTGCTTTTATAAAACTAGGATTCATAGATGTGTAAGAAAAAAACTTACCTAACGCAACATCATTATCTTTTTGTTTTAATATTTGATATCTATATAAAAATTCACTTGCTAACACTTTTTTATCGTCAACCATTTCAACTTTTGTAGAAAAATCTAAAGCATCGTCAATTAAACCAAGATTAAAAGCCATTTTTTCTAAATATAAATATATATTTCCATCTCGTGTTTTATTGAAAGTATCTTTCATTTGATTATAAACTCTTTCAAATGGATATTCTACTAAACATTCAAAAAAAGCATATTTCATTGTTTCATCTTCAACTAATTTAATAAAAGTTTCATTACGTGAAGTTTGCAATACTTGATTTAATTCAACACATTTACCTTTTGATAAATAATCTCTTATTAAATCAATATTAATTTCATCGTAAATTTCACTTATACTTTGATAACCAAATCTTTTTATTATATCTGTTGATATTTTGCTATAAACTTTTTCTGTTTTAAAAATTAATTCATATTTTTTATCATTTTTATTATTCATAAGTTCTTGAAGAAGAGATTTTTGTTGCATCGCCTCAATATCTTGATATTTTGTTGATACAACAGTAGGACTTAAAAAACCTTGTCGCATCAAAATTTCATCCATAAACATTTTTGAATCTTTAGCATAAATACTTTGTGGATTATCATTTATAACATCTTTATATAACTCTTTTGCTTTTTCTAAATAATAATTTGTTCTATCATACATTGACATATAAATATTTGCTAATTTAAATTTAAAATCCTCAATTACATCTTCTTTTGTTGTTCTTTTTAACAACTCTTTCAATATTTCTGATGCATGTTCCGGCATACCTGCTTTTACTAAACGATTAACTTTTTTATTAGCTAAATATGAATCATTAGCATAAAAATCAATATTTGTTCTTAAAATTTGAGTTATTAATTCATTAGCTTTATCATATTTTTCATCTAGAATATATACATCAAATAGTTCATCCGCAACAACTGTTGCAACTGTTTTATCTTTTGTTGTACTTAGAATTTCAAATAAATATTTAGTAGCTTTTGCATAATCTTTTTGATATTTATAAACTTTTGCTAGTGAAATTTTTCCATAAGTCTTAGTTAATTCATCATCAAAATTATCTATTATTATGTTTGCAAAATATTTAGCATCATCTATTTTATTTATCTCAAGTTTTAATTCAACCAATATAACATAAGCTTTAGCTAAATCATATTGATTTATTTTCGATGAATTTATAGCTGTTTCCAATTCATTTGCGGCATCAATAATAAATCGCTTAGTTTGTTTTCTTAATGCTAGTTCTGAATATAAAAGCATAGCATCTGAAACTAAAACATTAACTCTATTTTTTTCTTTAAAATCTTTTATTTGATTATATGCTTCATCAATTTTCCCATCTTTTGCAAGCTGTCTTGTATTTTGTATAATATCAAATCCATCAGTTATAGACTGTTTTTTTGTTCAGAAATTTGTAATCCAGAAGAATCTATAAAACTATAATAAAAATCTTTTTTTGCATATAAAATATTTATCATTAAAAATATAATTAATGTTATCTTCAATATTTTTACCTTTTTCGTTTTAATTCATATACATATGAGAAAATTTCAGCCATTGCTTTATAAAATTCACTTGGTATTTCTCTATCAATATCAATTTGATCATATAATGACCTTGCTAATGCTGGATTTTCTATAATTGGTATACTATTATCTTTAGCAATATCTTTAATTTTTAATGCTAAAAAATCTATTCCCTTTGCAACAATTTTTGGTGCAGAATTTACCTTACTATCATATTTCAATGCTACAGCATAATGTGTTGGATTTGTTATAACAACATCTGCATCAGGCACGGAACTCATCATACGTTGCTGAGCCATTTTCATTTGAATTTTTCTAATTCGACCCTTTACGTGTGGATCTCCTTCCATATTCTTAAACTCATCTTTAATATCTTGCATACTCATTCTTAAAGATTTCATATAATAATGTCTCGTGAATACATAGTCTATTATAGCAAAAATAATAATAATTAAAAGAATCGTTGATAAAAAATACACACTCAATTGAAACATACTACTTATGGTAGTCATCGTTTCTTGATTCATCATAGCTAAAAATTGTTTATGGGTTAGCATAAAAATTAAAGCCATTACTAGAACAATTAAAAGTAATTTAAAAGTTAATTTTATAGCTTCTATAAGTTTTTTAAATGAAAAAATACCTTTTAGTCCTTTCAAAGGATCTAACTTTTGCAAATCAAATTTTAATGGAATAATTATAAAACCAAATTGATATAAATTACTTACAATACTTGCAATTAATACCAATGCAAATAATGGTGCTAAAACTTTTAGTAGTGTAAAAACCACATAACTTGTCATCGCATAAAATACTGTTCCATCTAATTCTTGTCCTATAAAACCATAAGAAAATAACATTAGTTTCTTTATTTCATTTAAAGAATATGACGAAAAGAACATTAAATACACCGTACCAATAGTTAGAACAGCTGCACCTGTTATTTCCATTGACTTGGCAATATTACCCTCTGCTTTGGCATCTTCTAGTTTTTTGGACGTGGGTTCTTCGGTTTTTTCTTCATTATCAGCCATACTAAACCCTTAATTATTGAAATTCAGAAGTAAAATATTCTACAAATGATTCTGTGAATACTTCCATTCCTAATATGAGAAAAATAAAAATCAATGCAAATTTTAATTGAAAAGTAATTACAAATGGTGAAAAAGAAGGCATTGATTTTGTTGCATAACCATAATATATATCAAGAATAAAACTAATAAAAAAAAGTGGTAAAGCAAATGCGAATGCAAATGCAAACATTCTTTTTACTTCATCAATTGCCAATTGTATTCCATCATAAGAAAAAATATCAAAACTCCCTAAATGTATTATTGAAAAACTTTTCACTAAAACAACTAAAGTTACCTCATACATTCCTGTTTGAAAAAACAACATCAATGCTACCCAATAAAGTAATTTTGCAATAACCCCTTGCTGTGTTCCCGTTGTTGGATCAAACATTGCAGCCATTGATAAAGAAGTGGCATATTCAATAAATTCTCCAATAATCTTAACAGAGGAAAATATTATATTAATAATCATTGAAGCAACTAATCCCAAGGTAATTTCAGTAACTAGACATAACAAAAAATTATCTTGCGTTACATTAGATTTAATATCAATAAAAGGGAAAAGGTAAACTGATATAAAAAAAGCAAATGCAATTCTAATTGTAGGATTTATTGCAGTATGACCAAATACAGGCATAAATGCTACAAAGGATAAAACTCTTGCCAAGAGTAAAAGAAATTGATATAAAATCTTTTCATTTAATAAAGATAAAAATGCTTCCATTACATATAATCTAAGATTTTTTCTTCTATATCTTTATTCTCTTCTTGTAGTTTTAAAATAGATTGTGTATCAATTTGTTGTTCAAATCTTCTATTATTTTGTTGATTATCTTGATTGTTTGAAGATTGATTACTATTATTTTCATGAGAAGAGTTAAAATCTAAATTAAATTTTGTATTTTCATTAAAAGTTTTACTTAATGAATTTTTTAATACATTTTGATTTTCTACCAAAGTATCAAGAGTAATACTATTTGAAGCGTTTAAACTAATAGAAAGACCACTATTTTTATCACTTTTCATTAAAATAGCAATAGAACCTAGTTCTGTAGGATTTAAATTAATTCTAAATGCAGTAACAGGTGGTTTGTAATTCTCATACATTTGTCTTGCAATATCAGACATTACAGTTACCATTTGCTGTTTTGCACCAATTATTTTAGACTGTATATTATAAGATAAAGGAGAACTTACATTTACAACACTATCCTCTGCAAAATGTATTTCATCTTTAAGTAAAGCTTTACTAGCTTCTACCGACTGTGTTATTAAATTTTTTACTTCTTCACTTTTAACATTTTTTTGAGAAAGAATACTATCAATCATATTTTTTCTATCAACTACATCCATAACTGTTTTTTTAATTTCTAATTTATCATCTTTTATTTGCTGAACATCAATATTTTGTAATCCTAATTCCAACATATCTGCACTAGTTTTTATTGCTTGTACACTATTTCCTTCTTTTAATAAACTTATTGCCTCATTCTTATTAAACAATGATTGATTATTTAATTGATTTTTTTGAGAACCTAAATATATATTTGTAATTAAATCTTTTGGAATAACATTTGTTGTAGTTGTTTCTATTGTTATAGCATTTGTATCTGTGGTAATTATTTTTTCAGTTGTTTTTTGAATCAATTTATCCATTAAAGATAATTCTTCATTCACTTTTATATCTACTGTTTCAATATTTTCAAATAATTTATTCTCATTTGTTAATACAGGATTATCTTCTATCTTATTATCATTTGAATTTATAGTAACTACTTTTTCTGGCAAGTCTACACTTACCGCTTCTACTGCCACTTCTGGTACATCTATCTTTGGTACATCTGTAGTAACTGTTGAACTTACATTATTTAGAGCGTTATTTATTTTATTTACATCTTTTTTTGCTTCTATTACTAATTTATCTAACAATGTATTTGTTGTGTTACTTACTACTTCTTTTGTATCTTCTTTATTATCTTTTACTACTGTAGTTATATCTTCTACAGGTGTCTGTTTTACTTCTATCTCTACTTTTTCTGGCAAGTCTACACTTACTGCTTCTACTGCTACTTCTGGTACATCTATCTTTGGTACATCTGTAGTAACTGTTGAACTTACATTATTTAGAGCGTTATTTATTTTATTTACATCTTTTTTTGCTTCTATCTTAATAAACTTTGAATCAATTTTTGGCACATTATTAGTTACAACATTTACTTTAGAGGGTTCTTTCCCTTCATTCTGCATTTTTTGTAAATAATAATTAAAAGTTGTTTCAGTAGTTCCTTCTTGCTTAAAACCATTCGTATTAACATTTGCAAGATTATTACTAACTTGATCTAATCTATTAAGTTGATTAATCATTGAAGCAGCAAGAGGATAAGTACCCTGTGTAATTAACTATTTTTCCTTTTATTTATTATTTGAGAATTCTGCTATTAGTTTATCTAAATCATCACCTATTAAATCCTCTGAATTATCTCCATGAATATGTTTAGCTACAACAATATCTTTTCCTGGATTTGGTTCTTCAAATAAATTATTTAAATATAATGATAATTTTCTTATAACAGACATTACTCTTTCTATCTTTTGTCTATTTATATCATTAAACTGCATCAATTCCATAGCTTGGAAAATTTCATTATCTTCACTATTTATTTGATTTTTTAAATTTTTTAAAGATTCAAACATTTTATTTGCTAATAATAAACGTTCATTAAATAATTTTATATTTGTAAATTTATTATCTAATAAAGTCAACATTGATATCTCTGAAGTTAAAAAAGATTCAAAATCTTTTATGAAATTTCTTAATTCATTATTATTATCTAAAGTTAGACTCAATACATCAAAAATTTGAGAAACCTTCTCTTCCGAATCATTGGCTACTTGAGTTAATTGATTTACTACTTTTGTATCATCTTCTGCAGGAAGAGGAAAAATACCTTCTTTTATCTTTGAAGATGTCCAATCCATTGCAATTTCATCATCACTTCTCTCAACCTTTTTTTCAACAATAGTAGGCTTCTTTTCTTCTGGGAGATCAAGAGTTAAAGAATCAACATCATTTATTAAATTAGAAGAATTATCGTTTACATTTTCTATCTCATTTAATAATTTTTCAATATCACTATTGCTTACACTTGCAGAATTAGCTTTGGATTCCATTTCTTCAAATAAATCTTCATCTTCAGCTTTAATATTAATCTCTTCTTTTAATTCTTCTGTTTGAGATAAAAGTTCTTCTATTTCTTGAGTATTCACAGTTACTGTTTCTTCATCTGAATCAGCATCATCTTCAATATCAAGACCTTTCATTAAGGCTTCTATTTCTTCTTGGCTCATACTCATAATAATACCTTATGTTATTTTTTTAATACTCCGTCAAGCTTCTCTTTTAAAACTTCTGCATTAAATGGCTTTACGATGTAATTATTAACACCTGCTTTTAAAGCAGTGATAACCTCACCTTTTCCACCTTCAGTTGTAATCATGATTATAGGCGTTTTTAAATGTGCCCATTCACTTCTTACTTTCTTAACAAGTTCTAATCCATTCATGTTAGGCATATTCCAATCAGTTAGAATAACATCATAACGACTTTCACTAAGTAATTTCCAAGCTTTTACTCCATCTTCTGCTTCGTCAAAGCTATCCTTAGCAAATCCTAATTGCATAACCACATTTCCAATGATTCTTCTCATTGTAGAGCTATCATAAACTATTAGAATTTTCATTAATCATCCCTTTAATTTATAAATACTTTCAAATAGTATGTATTATATTAAATTTGTTTTAAATTTACACTTAATGTACTAAAAAAATATATGCAGAATTTATCTAAATTTAATTAATCTTAAAATATAATTAATATAATAGAATCATATAAGGATATACGATGATTAGAGGACTTTACACTGCTGCTACAGGAATGAATTCAATGCAACATCAAATTGATGTTACGTCAAATAATATTGCTAATGTTAATACAACAGGATTTAAACAAGATAGAGCTGAATTTCAAGATTTAATGTATGAAACTTTGAACTATACAGCAGGTAAAACAACTCAAAATACTACTAACCCAACAGGTATTAATGTTGGTCTGGGAGTAAGAATATCTGGTGTACAAAAAAATTTTACTGAGGGTGATTTAAAATTAACTTCAAATACACTTGATCTAGCTATAGAAGGTAAAGGTTTTTTCAAAATCGAATTACCAAGTGGAGAAACAGCTTATACTAGAAATGGTGCTTTTAAATTAAATGCTGAAGGAGCGATTGTTAATTCTAGTGGATATCCTTTAGTTCCAAATGTAGTTATTCCATCTGGTGCTAAAGATGTTACAATAGGGAAAGATGGTGTAGTTACATATACAGATGGAACTGGCGCTACTGCGGGAGGAGAGCAAATTACTATTGCAGATTTCATAAATCCAGCAGGACTTACTCCACTAGGAGATTCATTATTTATGAAAAGTGATGCTTCTGGAGATGTGTTGGAAGGAAATCCAACTGAAGAACAATTTGGAAGTATTCAACAAGGTATGATCGAACTTTCAAATGTAAAATTAGTTAATGAAATGGTTGATTTAATTACTGCACAAAGAGCTTATGAAGCGAATTCTAAAGCTATCACAACAACAGATAGCATGCTTGATACAGTAAATAGATTAAAAAGCTAATTTTTAGATATTTATATTTATGAATTTAGAAGAATTAAAAAAGCTTCGAGAAGAAAAAGCTCTTAGTCATAAAAAGAAAAAAAGAGAATATTACTTAAAAAAGAAAATTCAAGTAAAAAAAATTTATGACTATGAATTAGAATTAAATGAAAATAATTTTTCAAAAAGAATCAAAGAAATAGTAAAAGTTCAAAAAAACTATCTAGATGATAGAAAAGAGGCAATTATTTCAAAACTAGCTGATTATAAAAATAAGAAAAAAGAATATTATGAATTAAATAAAGAAAAGAGATTAGAATATAACAAAGAATATAGAGAAAAGAAGAAAGAAGAATTAAAAGAATATAGAAAAAAATATTATAAAAAAGTAAGAGAAAATAAACTTTAAAAGAGTAAAAATATGGAAGAAGAAAAGAAAACAATCACCCCAGAGGAAGAGATAAACTATACTACCAATACAACAGATAATGAATCTACCCCTGAAGAAATTGATGCAACAAAAATTACAGAAGATACTAAAATAGTATTAGAAGAACAGCCTGAAGAGTTTGTAAAACCTAAAAAAAATTTATTTCTAAAAATATTATTTGGGATAATTGCTTTTTTGTTAATCCTTTTAATAACAGGTACAATACTTTATTTTACAGGATTTTTTGGACCAAAAGAAGAAATAAAAAAAGTAGAAGAACCTGTTACTACAACACATGAAGTTACTGTAAAAGAAGAACCTGCAGTAGTAGAGAATAATAACCCTAAGTTTGAAATAAAAGATATTAATTCAAAAAAATTAAATGAACAATTAGCTAATTTAACTAGTAAAAATATAAGCGAAGAAAAAAAGATTCTTGAAGATGAGAAAAAGAAAGAAGAATTATTAAAGCAAAAAGCTAAAGAGAAAGAGGAAGAAGAAAGAAAAACCGAATTAGAAGATTCTATGAAAAAGAAAGGACAGCATGAGAATTTGGATAATGTGAAGGTTAAAGTTGGAATTGAAGCTTCTTCGGCTGGAGATAAAAAAAATTTTGAAGATAATGAAATTAAAAACTCAACTTCAAATGAAACTCTTGACAATAATAAAAAACTCAATAAAGAAACATCTAACAAAGAATTTCTATTATTCATAAACGTTGCAAAAATCAAGGGTGTTTTATATAAAAAGTATTTGGATAAAGTTATTGCAATTGATCCAAATGTTAAATTATGTAGAGATGAAAAAAATAGAATAGAAATATATTTTGGTCCATTTGAAAAAAATGAAGATCGAACAGAATTATTAAATAAACTGTTAAAAAATAAATTTACGGAAGCATATCCACTTGAATTTACTAAAGAAGAATTTGATAAAAGATGTAATTATTAATCTAAGAATTTTCTAAAATTACTAATGAGTCTTTTACTTCAATTTTTTTGTTATCTATATCTACACTTATAACATATTTATCGAAAATATGTGGTATTAAAAATACTTTTGGAAGGGATTTTTTGATAAGTTCTTCATCTGTCTCAATTTCTAAATAATCATTTAAAGGATACCTTTGTATCTCTTTTACTTTCCCAAGTTTTATACCATTTTCATATACAATACAAGATATTAAATCAAACCAAAAAAATTCATTTTTCTTTAATTTACAATTCTCTTTTGTTTGTTCTAATGTGGCAAAAAGTTCTTGATTAGTTAGTCTTTTAGCAGTATCAACATCATTAAAATCTTCAAATTTAATTAATTCTCTTGAAGGGTTATATTCGGCTACTTTTAGTTCTAGTTTTTTATTAGTTTTAAAAACAGCACCTTTTTTAAATTGTTCAGGAAAGTCTGAATCGATAAAAAGTCTTAAGTGACCTTGTAATCCAACAGCCTTTCCTAATTTTGCTACAAATATATATTTACTATTATTCATAGATAACTATTTCACAACAACTTGTATTTTATATGAAATACCATCTTTTGCCTTGCAACCATTTGCCATAGTTTTTAATGCATTAATCATATTCCCATTTTTACCAATAAGTTTTCCTATATCAATACTATTTACGCTGATGATAATTTCTGCGAAATTATCATCAATTAACTCTTTTGTTATAGAAACATCTTCTGGAACACTTACAATTAGTTTTGCATAGTTTTCTATAAATTTAGTAATCATAATATTCCTAACTAAAATTATTTAGAAGCTAATTTTTTAACTTTTTCAGATGGTTTAGCACCAACACTTAACCAATAGTTATATCTTTCTTCATCAATTTTTAATACTTTTGGCTCAACTACTGGGTTGAAATAACCAATTGATTCAATCCATCCTGAATCTCTTCTTTTTCTTGAATCTGTTACAACGATTCTGTAAAATGGTTTTTTGTTTCTTCCCATTCTTGTTAATCTAATTACTGTCATGTTTTCTTTCCTTTTTTAATTTATAGTATTGAATTCTAAACTCCAAAACAAATGTTAAAAGTTCACAGCTCAATACTATTTAATTTTATATTATCTAGGGATTTTTGGCATCCCATTTGGTCCCAATTGAGACAACATATTTTGTAGCCCCTTCATTCCACCTTTGCTTGAAAGTTGTTTTGCCATTTTAGAAGCATTTTTAAATTGCTTTAAAATTTTATTTATTTGAATTTCTGAAACACCAGAACCAATAGCAATTCTTCTTTTTCTGCTTGGATTCATTAAATCAGGGTTTTCTCTCTCTTTTGGTGTCATAGAACTAATTAAAGCTTTTATTCTTTTTATTTCAGCTGAGTTCTCAAAATCCATATCTTTAATTGGTCCAGCCATTTGCGAAAGACCTGGAATCATTCCAATAATTGATTTCATAGAACCTAGTTTACTCATCA